>RFPR01000211.1 GCA_009928265.1 Pseudomonadota bacterium
GGGTTGGGAGTTAGGGGTTGGGATTTAGAAGTTAGGAGTTATCCAATCCTCGGAAAGCAGGTCAGTCTGCGATGCCAGCCAGGGAACGCGGCTCCCCATTGGATAGGCCGGATGCCCTTCCGGATATTCAATGTAGATGTAGGGAAGTGTCATCTTGGAGTTGGCATCAGGGACTTGCAGTGCAAGCCACATCCCTTTCCCATTCCATCCTTTGCGGGCTACCTTTTGGCCGCTTTTAAGCTCATTAAGAGCTACTCCAAAATTGAAAGTATTAGGTTCCATCGTGTGTTTTTGTTGGTTGGTTGTGTGTGTTTTTGTTGGTTTCAGTTGTTGGGCTGATTCTTGATTTCTCCCCGCGTCATGGGGCGCAACCCCATGTCAGTGAGGCGTATTTCCACCAGCTCGGTCTCGATGCGGCACTCTTCGCAGAGTGGTCCGATGCCGGGCTCGGGGAGCTTGGCGATCTCGGGGTGATTGCACCCACAGAGGATGCAGGGAAGGTCGATGGATTCGGTGGCGCTCATCTTTTAAGAGTCTTGTTGACCATTGGCGGTCGCCTTGGCCGCGGCGATCTTGGCCTGCACGGCGAGAGTGAAGTCGCGGTTATGCCGGGCGAGGGCATACTCGCGGGAGTTAATGAGGCGGTCCTTGGTGCGCTCGTATTGGCGCTGGAACCAGCGGTCGCAGGCCTCGCCGACGATCCTGGCATTGCTGATCTCCCACCAGTTCCAGCATCCCGTCGCCCCCTCGATCTCGATGCGGGTGGCCGCGCCGTTGTGACGGGAGGAGGCCAGCTCCGCCAGCTCGTCAGGAAGGATGGTCTGTGCCTCGCGGGTATGAGAGCCAATACCTCCGCCCGTGGGCTGGCATTTCTTACTGGAGAAGGCGCTGCTCATGACACGACGACCTCCTCGGGGCGTGGCTCTGGTTGCTCAGGGATAAAGCACGCCAGCTCGGGCGACGGCCTCATCAGGGAAACAGGGCGTCCTGAATTGCGTGCTGCCTGCGCGATCTCTGGCGTGTAGGCTCGCAGGCACCTAGAGAAGGACTGGCATCCATCTCCCGTACAGAATGTCATGTCGCGGTAGGTGATCATACCACCGCCTCCTCCATGCGCCCCTTGATCTGCTCGCGCACCGCTGGCGGAAGGCTCGACCAGGTGGCCGCCTCGACGGCCTCGGGATCGCTGTCGTCGTAAAGCTCGACGAGGATGGATTTCCAGCCGTCAGGCTCGGGTTCGCCCCCCGCCGTTTCTTTTTTGAAAAGATCGACGCCTCTGTTCCGCGCCTCGTTGCGTGCTCGCTGGATCTCACCGTTCCAGTTCCCGAGGAGGGTGGAGAGGTCCTTGCGGCGGAACTCGCCGGGCTCGCCCTTGGCCGTGCCCTGGGCGTAGAGCCATTCCAATAGCAGCCAGTCTTCCTCGGATGTGCTCTCGACCGCCCCTTTATTTTTTTTCCAAGAACGGAGCTGTGCGGAATCAAGTTGAGTCGAAGGACGCATCCTGAAGAGCATCCGTGCTCGGTTCAGGTGCAGATTGCGATCAATGAGATTGGTCTGAATGTCCCCGTTCACGGGGACTATAGGGGATATATCTTCTCTTCTCTTCTCTAGGTCATCACCCCGTGATGATTCCGTCATCATGTGTGGATGACGTTTTGATGACGCTGACCGATAGGCTGATGACGCTTTGGCCATTTGAGCCCTTCTTTTTGCAGAGGATCCATTGTGCTCCTCAAAGCGCGTAATCTTCAGTCCGTCAGCTATTTCCAGAACCCAGCCAATCGACAGCAGCGCCTCGCCGAATCCCTTGATCCCGGTCTTTCTGTCAATCGTCGCCGTGGAGAGTCCTACAAGGTTGCCATCATCGGTCTGCTCGTCGGCCATCGACCAGAGCCAATAGAGCCCTCCAATCACCTCGGCTTCGCGCTTGTTCGTGAGGTCGCAGATTCTCGCAACACGAGGATCATCCCATAGGTTGCCGCGCATCTTGATCCAGTCACCGGCCATGGGATACCTCCGGGCTGATTGTGGATGCGAAGCGAGGAGCGTGGACCCCTTCTTTTTTCAGAATCTCCCGCATGAGAAACCAAAGCTGGGTCCAGCGGAGCGATGGGATAAGATTGCGGTGTTCTAGGTTGCGTCCCCAGCGGTCAGTGTGGAGGTAGCCATTGACTGATCCGGTATTCCGGTAGGCCAAGAGCATGATATCGGAGAGGATCTTCATGGTTGGAATCGGAGCCAGCGCTTCTCGTCCACGATGTAGAGCGTCCCATCGGCATCAGGTTCGGCCTCGATGTAGGTCTTGACCTTGAAGGCCTGAGAGTTTTTGCAGCGGACCGTAACAAGCTCGCCCTCCGCATCGTGCTGGCGGCGCGCCTGAAGGAGATGCTGGTTCTTGCCCAGCTTTGCGACGTAGAGACGGACGCGATTGCCCTGCGGTTCTTCTTGCGCCCCTGCAAGCTCGCCAGCGATCTTTGGGAATGGTCCTGTAGTTCCGGCCCCTTTTTCTTTTTTTGAGGCGTTTCCTGGCAGGATTCGCGTGAGGAAGGACGACTTCTTGCCGTCATCGGTTGGTGGTGTTGGTGTGGTGCTCATTTTAGTGAAAATTT
>RFPR01000212.1 GCA_009928265.1 Pseudomonadota bacterium
CGCCGGAGATGGACAACCCAACAACAACCCACTAGAAACCAAAACAACCCTCAAAGACTAACTCTCATGTGGTCCAACTTCCCGAGTCCCGTCAGTGGCAATACCACCTACTACGGGGATGATGTGACACTGACCACTTTACCTGGTACAGGTACCAGATCAGC
Organism: Pseudomonadota bacterium; assembly: GCA_009928265.1. Taxonomy (GTDB): domain Bacteria; phylum Verrucomicrobiota; class Verrucomicrobiia; order Chthoniobacterales; family UBA6821; genus UBA6821. The sequence continues at coordinate 165 of RFPR01000212.1, forward strand.
AAACGGGGCCACCTTGGCAGCAAATTCCTCTGCCACCTACACGCTCGACCCCGCCAATCAGACTCTGGAATTCAATGTCTTGATGCCCATCGATTCATCCTTCTTGGACCTTTATCAGTCCAGTAACGGAACTGGTTTCGTGTCATTCTTTGCAAGTAGTTCACCTCAAGTCTCCATTACTGGAGGTCAAGGTGGATTCGATATGTCGGGCGTGACAGCTAACACGGTTTTGCGTTTAGACTACTCATATATTGCCGTCCCCGAACCCTCCACCTACGCACTCTTCGGACTCGGAGCATTGGCTTTGGTCGTGGCGTATCGTCGGAAGGTTGCTTAATCACTCCTAGCTTTTCAAAGAAAACCCATCCTCTTCATCGAGGATGGGTTTTTTTATTTTTCTAACCGAGCGCCTAGCGCCCAAGCAGTCCCTTTCTCCAGAGATCGAGTCGGATCAGGTTCTGGACATACTTGGAGATCGTCATCCTGGCCTCAAGAGCTGCTTTTTTCGCGGCTTCCTTGATGCGGGGATCGATTCTGAAGGTGAAGACGAACTTGGGTCCCTTGTCGGTGTCGCCGGGGTTCATGACTAAAGCATGCCCTCTGAAGCGTAGTTTCTCTATTGGTGGATCCGCTTAGATCCGAGAGGTCTAGCCCAGCAGATCGGGGCGGCGCTTTTTGGTCATCTCGAGAGCCTGCTCCGATCGCCATTGGGCGACGGCGGCATGGTTGCCTGAAAGGAGGACCGGGGGCACTTCCCAGCCTTGGAAAGAGACCGGTCGCGTGTAGTGCGGATGGTCGAGCAGTCCGGTCTCAAAGGACTCCGTAACAGCCGACTGGTCGTCCCCGAGCACACCGGGAATCAGGCGGACAATGGCGTCCGTCAGCACAAGGGCTCCCAGGACGCCGTTCGTCAGGATGTAGTCGCCGATCGAGATTTCGTCATCAACGAGGTGATCGGCCACGCGCTGGTCGACCCCCTCGTAGTGACCGCAGAGAAGGATGAGGTGCTCCGCCTTGGTATATTCACGGACGATCGACTGCCTGAGCGGTCTGCCCTGCGGCGTGAGGAAAATGACCTTGGTCCCAGGTCTACGGAGTTCCTGGAGCGCCCCTGCGATCGGCTCGATTTTCATGACCATGCCGGGGCCGCCACCATAGGGGGCGTCGTCCACCGTGCGGTGGCGGTCGTGGGTCCAGCAGCGGAGATCAATGGCTTCGAGTTTCACGAGACCGGCATCTTGGGCACGTCCCAAGATACTTTCCCTGAGAACGCCCTCGGCGATGGCGGGGATAGGAGTGAGGATCTGGATCTCGATCATGGGAAAAGCGGCTTCTGAACGCCTGCTGGTCATCATCGGGAACTCAGCCTACTCTGCAAGCCTCGTGTCATCCCGTTCCCGGAACAGACGCCCTTACAAATCCCCCCCGCCGCGGCGACGGGGGCGTTTTTTGCTGACGCTGATCAAACTCGGGTTCGCGGCCATCCTCCTCTGGGCCCTGGGTGGTGTCTTTTATTACCTCTGGGCGCTGACCTTCGATCTTTCAACAATCGGCCGGATGCCGCAGCGCTCGGAGATCTATGACCGCAACGGAACCTTCTACAGCCGCACGATGGGAGAGAACCGGGTCGTCGTCCCCTACGAGCAGGTCTCACCGAACTTCGTGCAGGCGCTGATCAGTCGCGAGGATTCCCGCTTCTACGAGCACAAGGGAATCGATCCGATCGGTATCGCCCGCGCCGCCTTCCGCAACCTTCTTTTCGGCGGTATGAAGGAGGGAGCCAGCACGATCACCCAGCAGCTGGCACGCAATTCCTATGATCTGGGTGGCAGGAAGGATTTCAACCGGAAGTTCCTGGAGGCCGCCATGGCTTTCCGGATCGAGATGGAGATGAGCAAGGAAAAGATCCTCGAGCTCTACATGAACCGTATCTACTTCGGCTCGGGTCTCTACGGGGTGGAGGCGGCGAGCCTGGCCTATTTCGGAAAGCCTGCTTCGGACATGACCGTCTCGGAGGGGGCCCTGCTCGCAGGACTGATCCGTAGCCCAAACCGCTTCTCTCCATTCAATAATCTCGAGGCCTCCATCAAGCAGCGCGATGTCGTGCTGGGACGCATGGAGGATCTCGAACTCATCACCCATGCACAGCATGAGAAGGCGCTTGCTGAGAAAATCACGCCCCGGCTCCGCCCCTTGGTAAACCCCCTCGATAGCTGGGCGGTCGACGCGATCCTGCATGAACTCGAACAGGTTGTCTCTCCTTCTCAGATCGACGGGGGAGGGCTCAAGATCGACACCACGATCGATGCAGGGCTGCAGAAAGCCGCCGAGGAATCCCTCTCGCGGCGGCTCTCCGAGGTCGAAGCTCGTCCGGATTTCCAAGCCCAGCACCGCCCTCCCCAGCCCCCCTCGCCTGC
>RFPR01000213.1 GCA_009928265.1 Pseudomonadota bacterium
GTGGCCTGGGCCGACCCCTCCCCCTGGGTTCCAAAGACGGGGGAGGACGCACGCAAGGTCGCCTGGTACGTGACAACACGCACTGGTGTGGCGGTGCTTTCCGTGAAGGTGATGTCACCGTTCGACTCCAGTGGGCCGCGCATCTACCTACAGACCCCCATAGCCGAGAGCCTGCCTCGGTCAGCAGGCACCTGGGAGTACAAGCGGTACACGGTGGACGATGTCGCAGGCGCACAGTTCGTGACCGTTCCAAGCGACTGGCGCATGGGCGATCTTCCAATCCCGCATACGTGCATGTACTGTGGGGAAGAGTTCACCAACGAGAGGGACCGAGATGGACACGAAGACGCCTGCATGGCGTAACTTGGCAGGCCGCACTTGGATCGGAGAACTATGGAAGCCGGGGCCACCACACCTGCGCTACCCTCTCCGTCGCTCTGAGGCGTTCTTGCAGGAGGACGCCCCGTACGGGTCGGAGCGATTACTGCTTGAACCTGCTGTGGACCTGGGCACTAACTGCTACACGAGCCATGCGATTTCCGGGGTCGGGGTCGCTGTCTGGCCCTGGACACCCGACAGCGACAAACTGCACCTACCGGTGCTGGACATTGACGACGAGCATGGCTATGACGCCCTGCCCTTCTTGCAGGAGGTGTTCCAGACACCCAATGTCTTCTTCCATCGGTCGACCACGAACTGGCACGCCTACATCGGGGCTGTTCCTGGTGGGGAGTTCGGCCAGGGAATCCCTTGGGACGTTTATAGAACGATACTCAGGTACCTGGAGACCGTGGAACTGGTCGACCCCAAGTGGGTCGACCACTCGTGCGCTGAGGGGTACTGCACCGTGCGAAAGCCGGGTTACCCGAAGTTCACACGGAGCACCCAGGCACCCGAGACCTGCATGTGGTGCGGCAAGCCGTTCCCCGAAACCCTGGTCGACGCTCACGAGGAGGAGTGCGGACGATGAAGCCGAAGAGATCACCATGGGGGCGCAAGACCCCTCCCGCTGCGCTGGACTGGATGGAGCAGTCACAGAAGTACGTGAAAGAGGCGAGGCAACAGGTTGAAACGTGGACGGTGGGCGATCTCGTGAAGGCGTCACCGGAACAGTACGAATACGCCATGCGCTGGCTGGCGAAGCATCGGAGGGAAGAGCCTCTGCAACGGATGAGGAGCGAGATGTCGCGCTCCATCGTGAGAGAAGTCAGCCACACGCACACCCCCACATTCACGGGCGTGCACAGCCATGACGTGCAGGGGACCACCATCACACATAGCCACGCTCACAATGACTACGGGCTGTCAACTAACTCCGTGACTACAACGTTCAACCCCGTAACTACAACGTTCAACTCCGTAACTGTCCCACGTACCAATGACCAATACAAGCAGATGTACAGTGAGTACGAGAAGGTGCTCGACACGCTGAAGCGAGGTTTCGTACGGGAAACCGGCACGCCGTGCATGTGGTGTGGCCAGTTGTTCCAAGAGGACCTTCTGGACGCACACGAGGAAGGGTGCGGGCAGTGAACCCCGACTCGTACAGCGGCATCGTCCAAGGTCGCCTGTCGCCCAGCCCGTACTGGGCAAAGACTTACGACAGTGAGGAACGTGTACTGCAAGAGGCGCTGCGCCGTCTGAAGTACACGGTCGATGACATAGCGACCATGAAGATGAGCGAGTGGGCGAAGGTGCGCTCTCAGATAGACAAGATCCGCGCAGAGATGCGTGCAGCGCGCTCCCTACTAACCGAGGCGACCCTGGAGGGAAACCACGACGACGGGATGTCGCCCTGCATGTGGTGCGGCCAGTTGGCACCGTCAACGAGCATCGACGCCCACGAAGAGGCGTGCAGCGGCTAGCGCTGTTCCAAGCCCCGCTGGGTGGTGCGGGTGCCACGGTGCTGCGCCCAGGCAACCGAGTGCCGGTCGATGTGGTGCAAGTTCAACTTGTAAGGGTTGCGCCAGCGTGAACGGTCATCGGGACCGGGTGTCGGCATGCACACAGCAGGGGTCATTGACCCCTGCAGAACGTGCGCTCCCGATCCGCCGTTCTGACACACCGAACCGCCACGCACCAGATTGAGAGGCTGCTCAGGTCCTGCCATAGCCTCACGATACCCCAGTATCGGGTGGAGTATCACGTCTACACAACACGGGACGTTCGGCCCGTGTGTCTCACCATGTTCAGTGCAAAGGTTGTAAAAGCGTTGTCATCAGGTATGCTGGTATCACAACCCGACCCAGGAGAAACCATGAGTGCATTGACAGAAGACCAACCGGAGTACGGCCGACCGAAGCGAAGCGCCACCACGAGCAACGGCATGCCGTGGGGTTGGAACACCGGCAAACTGGCCAGCGGCATCTTCGCAGGCTGGGCATTGAAGCGGGGCATCCAAGCCGCCCAGCGTCGTCCAGCCCAGCCGAACGACGGCGACTGGGCCGTCCCTGGTCATGCTGCGAAGGTGACCGGTCTGTGGACCGTATACGTAGCAATGTGGATCTGGCACCTGTGGCTGATCCTAACTGCCATTGTTCTGACGGTCGCTGCCACCATCGGGGACCTCAACAGGGGCGG
>RFPR01000214.1 GCA_009928265.1 Pseudomonadota bacterium
TCCACTCCGATGTGGCAGCGCATCCCGAAAAACCACTGGTTCCCCTTGGCTACCGAGTGCATCTCGGGGTCCCGTTCACCCTTCTTGTTCTTGGTGGAACTGGGAGCATGGATGATCGTGGCATCGAGGATCGTCCCCTCCTGCAGCAGGGCGCCTTGCGCCTTGAGCGTCTGCTTGACGGCCTCGAAGATCTTCTCTCCAATGCCATGCTCCTCGAGCAGGTGGCGAAAATTCAGAATCGTGGTCTCATCTGGAATCCGATCGGAAACCATGTCGATCCCCGCAAAGCGCCGGAAACAGGGGGTGTCGATCAGCATCTCCTCCATCAATGGGTCTGACAGCGAGAACCACTGCTGCAGCAAGTGGATCCGCAGCATCACCTCCAACGGAAACGGCGGCCTGCCTCCCTTGGCAGACGGCTGGTGATAGACCGGACGGATCAGTGCATGGAAGTCATCCCAGGGGATGGTGGCGTCCATCTCGTCGAGGAAGATCTGGCGCCGCGTCTTCTTCTTGGCGTAGACCTGCTCGTAGTCGCTGAACCCCAGCTGAAGTGATCCGCTCACTGGCCAGTCTCAAGCATGGATCTGCGGATATTTTACTGGGTTTTTCAGAGCTTCCAACTCCACAGAGAACTCAACAAGCTCCCTGGTCCCCCAGTCGGCCGGCACCAGGCAAGCCAGCCTCGCGCTCAGGGCAGCAAAGCAGGCTCGGGCAAGATCTGGAGGCAAGCCACGGCCAATGCTTGCAACAGGACCTTCACAGAATGCCTTCAGACTCTGAGGCGAAGCTGCGTGGTCATCCAGGGCGAAAGAACCTGCCAGGGGCACCAAAGAATGGTGCAGTTCCAGAATGTTCTCAACAAAAGATCGGCCAGCACCGGGAGCCATCACAGCTTTCTGCTCGAGCGAGAGAATATCCACCACCGCATGAAGTGCGTCGCCGAATGAGCGAACCTCGGCCCAACCAGAAGCACCGCGATAGGAAATGTCAAGAGTCTGGTACACACGGATCTGCCGCTCAGTCTTCAGCCGAGAGAACAACGAAAGCGAGCTTAAATGGCCAAAAAATCAGACAGCAACAAAGCCGTCTGTCCCTGATCCCGGGGAGCTTGGTGCGCCCAGAATGAATCAAGAGCCGACTTGGCAAAGGCCTGAACTTCAAACGGAAGCCTGGTTGTTATGGCCTCGTGAACAAGGATGCGGAAATCAAAGACAGCAGGGCTTGCGACAGGGGAAGGATCACCAACAGCTGGACCAAGGGAAGGGTGGCTCGGTGGAAGATCCCGCCGACGGACGATACTCCAGTGCTGCGATGGCAAAGAATACTGGAACACATCTAGCGAAACCGGAGCATCGCCAAAAAGCGCACCAAAAAAACGGCGAGTTCGAACAAAGAACTCATTGAGTGTCAGTGGAGGATCATTTCTCAGCTGGGCATTCAGTGCGTCCAGGACCAAGGCCTGCTGACTGGCATCCAGAGACTGCTCAAGCAGCACAAATGTTGCCGCTCGAAAGCCAGCGATCGAATGCAGCCCCTGGTTGGATGGCCCATCCACCAGAGCACCACCGGCATCGGCCACGGTCTCTTCAAGGGCGACCACCGTCGCATGCTCCACAAGGCCGGTCCTGGCGGCATCGAGAAGGTGCTGTTCCGCGGCGAAGGCCAGACAGACACTAACGAAAGCGTCCGGGTTGCCGGTGGGGGACTCCAGCGGAAACCCTCGAACCTTCCGCATGGTGCGCAGAACATTGAACTGGCGCTCGGGCGTGAGCGTCATGTAGATGCTCTCGGCCATGAAGCCCTCGCGATCGGCCACCGCGCCCCGAAATCCTCTCATCAGAACTTATCCGATTTGTCAACCCCGCCCACGGGCCTTCACGGTCTTCTGAGGATCCGACCTCAGAAGACCGGAGCGACCGATTCCGGCATGGCCAGCTGACGGCCGCGGACCAGGGATTCGCCGCAGGTCTGCGGTGTGGGAAAGAGCTTGCCGGGATTGGCCAGTGTCAGGGGATCGAAGGCCGAACGCACCCGCTGCATCAGGGCCAGGTCAGCGGGTCCGTACATGCGGTCGAGATAGCAGCGCTTGTCGGCGCCCACCCCGTGTTCTCCGGTGATGCTGCCACCGGCCTCGATGCAGAGGTCGAGGATGGCGGCGGCCAGGGCCTTCACCCGCTCGGCCACCCCCGGCTCGCTGCCGTCGTACAGGATCAGCGGGTGCAGGTTGCCGTCGCCGGCGTGGAACACGTTGGCCACCGCCACGTCCGCGCCGCTCGTGGTACAGGCATCGCTCGACCTATCGTGCTTGGGTCGGGGGCCGCTTTGGCAGGAGCAGGCGTCGCGCTTCGTGAAGTGGCGTCGGACGCTTCATTACCTCTTGCGGCGACCGGGGCTCTCGTCGGACTTCTCGCAGAGATCTTCGTCCGGCTTTTAGCCGATCCGGCAGACTTGCTTGCTCGCCATGCGCGCGGTCTGAGGTCTTGGGACGCTGCGCGTCGAAGCGCGCAACCTGACGACCTGGAGCGTTGTGTACGGGATGAGGAGCCTCCTACCTCACGGCTC
>RFPR01000215.1 GCA_009928265.1 Pseudomonadota bacterium
GATCGACGCCGCCCTCGTGATAGGCACGGCGCCGCTTCGACGCGGCGGGGCGGAATGGGAACCGAATGACCACAAAAAGGGGATCGTCGCGTATGAAAAAGAACATCCGCTGGCATGACATGCCGGAAGAAAGAGAAGTATTCGGCTTACCTGTGCAGCCGAGAGTGGTCAGTGCTGAAAGAGGCTGTGAAGTCTCGCAGCAAAGGATGGTGTGAGCGATGCACCATCAATCCGATGGATCACGTCCATCACTTGACCTACGAGCGAAAGTACGAAGAGCGTCTCGAGGACTTGCAAGCCTGCTGCAAGCAGTGCCACGAGTTCATTCACGCGAAGTCGGACGCCGACCCTGCCTTGGACCGTCCGATTGTACTGCCGTGGAGCGGCGAAGCAGTCAAGTCGTTTTACCTTGCTGGCAAGATCACCGGAACGACTTGGCGAGAAACGATTGTTCCAGATTGGTCTGACGAGAATCACTCATTTTCGTACCACGAAGCGCACCACGGTTCCAGTGACAACTATTGGTCTGTAGTGATGGACGCGTGCGATGTATTAGGCGTCAACCTTCACTACACAGGGCCATGGTGGAAAGACACGTTTTGCCATGGCTGGTCTGGCGATTCAACGCATCCTCATGGGTACGGTCCGTGCTCTGAAGGACGTGTTGAGTTATCCGAAATCGAGTTCCGCAGGGCTGAAGTTTCCCGCGCTGTTCAGGTGGCGATTCAAAGGGCAGACCTTGTGTTCGCGTGGATCGACTCGCCCGACTGCTACGGGACGATCCTCGAGATTGGATACGCTCGCGCGATGAACAAGGTCGTTGTGGTCGCGTTCAGCGAAGAGTTTGCCGCCACGAAGGCGGCTCACGAGATGTGGCTGCTCACGAAATGGGGCTACTACATCGATGACAAGACGCCGGAAAAGGCATGGAATCAATTCTGGAAGCTAGTGGCTTTTGAGCAGGAGGCCAAGGATGGCGCGGCAGTCGGTTGACCACTACATCCCGTTCTTCGGCCGCGACTTCTACGCTAGCACGGCGACGTGGACGGCCGAGGAGGTCGGGCACTACATGCGGCTGCTCATCATCCAGTGGGATGCCGGCAGCCTCCCGGCTGACCTCGAACGACTGGAGCTCGTCTCGCCAGGCGTCGGCCGTGTCTGGAGCCTGCTCGTCGAAAAGTTCCCTGTCTGGGATGACGGCCTGCGTCGGAATCACCGCATGGAGGAGCACCGCCAGAAGGCGTCCGAACTGCAGGCCGCGAGGTCTGAAGCTGGCAAGATAGGCAACGAAAAGCGGTGGTCGGATCGCAAAGCGATCGCAAACGGATCGCAAAGCGATCGCAAAGCGATCGCAAACGGTATCGCAAACGGTATCGCAAAAACATCGCCTCCATCCCCATCCCCATCTCCATCTCTATCCCCAACTGAACAAGAAGAAAACACACACACACAGGCCGAAAACGAGTTTCGACAGCCTGGATGGGCAGCAATCGAGTGGGAGCGGTTTGCTGAACGGTGGAACAGGACTGAACGGGCAGCCAGATGGAACTCCCTCGTGGCCCCGTCGGGCTGGGTGGAGCGAGCCGTTGACGGCAGTTGGATGGCGAAGGCCGCGGAGGCTCTCGACCGTCTGCCTGGGTGTGCGTGGTTCGACACGCCGCTCGCCGTGACCCGGTTCTTCGAGTACGTGGACCGGATCATCGCCGGGGAGTTTGACAACCCGAAGCAGAATGTACGGCGAAAGAAGCAGCCGACAGGAGGGAACCTGTGAGGACGTGGGAAGACAACAAGGCGTCGATCAACCAACTCTGGCCGACCGTCCAGTTCACTGACGAGGAGCGAAACCTCTGGCGTGACGATCTGTCGGGCCTCGATCAATCGTCGCTCTATGACGCGATCCGCAACGTGAAGCGGACGCACGACAACCCGTGGCCGCAGTTGAAGTGGGTTCTCGACGAGTATCGCGAGATTGTGAGGGTTCGGGCACGGGCCTCTTCGCCTGTCTCTGCGAAGGAAAAGAAACTCAACATCACGGCCGATCCAGAGCAGGACGGCAAGCTCGCGAAAGACTTTTGCGCGTGGATAGATTCCGCGAACCCCAGCGATTTTTCAGAGATCGAGCGGAAGGTGCTCGACAAGCTGCCTGAGATGTGGTCGCGAACAGCCGTTCACGTTTTGAAGTACGCGCGGGCTCGATTGCTCGGAGAGACGGAACTCTTCGGCAGAGTCTTGCGTGATGGCTCGATTCAAACGGTCTCATTCACGGAGGTTGCATGACCGAGACAGTACAAGAAATTGCACTGACTGAACGACAGAGGGAGATCCTCGACTTCATCGGTGCTTTTTGGACGAGGTCAGGCTTTTGCCCGACCGTTCGTGAAATTTGCAGGGAGTTCGAGTTTGCGTCGCCGAACGCAGCCTGGACGCACATGAACGCGTTGAAGCGTCACGGGTTGATCACATGGCAATCCGGGCAGGCCCGCACGATCCGCCCGACAGAGGCCGGCGTATCGCTTCTGGAAGGTGGTGACGCCGATGGCTGAACAACCTCGCGAACTCCCC
>RFPR01000216.1 GCA_009928265.1 Pseudomonadota bacterium
TGGAGGTGGTGGTACATCGGCCCAATACAACTCGACGCTCCCGACCTACACCTCTGGTGCCACGACATCGCTACAGACCGATGTCAACGGCAGGCTCATCACCACGGGTGGACTGACTGACACGCAACTTCGTGCGTCAGCGGTGCCTGTTTCAGCTTCCACCCTGCCTCTTCCTTCTGGGGCAGCAACATCAGCCAATCAGACTACAAGCAACACCTCCCTTGCTACGATTGCGACAAATACGGGAAACATCCCTGCCCTAGTCTCGGGACGAGTTCCTGTGGACGGCTCGGCAGTCACCCAGCCCGTCTCGCTGGCCTCGGTTCCTTCTCACCCAGTGACCAACGCTGGAACCTTTGCCGTCCAGCCGAGTGCTGGCGATCTGACAAGTGGCAATGCGAAAGCTCAAATCGTCAACGGCTCCAACACGCTTGCCATCGACTCGCTCGGCGCGGCGACGGTGAATAATGCAGATTCCGTCACCTACACCTATTCAGGAAGTGGAGTAATCGCGGCGAATACGGTTCTGATTGGGCCAGTTAATTGCGCTAAACTACGAGAGTTTGTTGTTGCTATTTCAGCATTGGGAACTTCAGGAACAATCATTCCTGAGTTAAGTAATGACAATACAAATTGGTATTCAAGCACCTTTTCACAAGGAGCGACAATTTACTCAGCGTCAACTAATGCAACTGGGTTATTCAGTATACAAACGAATGGCGCTCTTTATTTCAGATTGCGTCTTGGAATTGCAACAACAGCAGGAAGCACCAACATTGTCGCAGTAGGGATTCAACAGCCATTACCAAAATTAGTTCAGTCGGTAAATATCACAGGTTCTTCCCTAGGAAACCTTGCAACTACCAACATCCCTTCCCCGGCGAACTACGCTGGATTTGCAGCTTATCACACGCTTATTTCAGCCGCTTCAACCAATGCCACATTGGTCAAGAATAGCAATGGAACGCTCGGAACTTTGTTGCTTTCAAACAATACCGCATCGCTGAAGTGGTTCCGTATTTTCAACAAGGCATCCGCCCCGACAGTTGGTACGGATACTCCCGTTATCAACATTCCGATCCAGCCGAATACTACTCTTGACGTATCTGGTGGGTTTGCTGGTTTGCGTCTTTCGACGGGAATCGCTTATGCCATCACTGGTGGATCTGCCTCTGCCGCCGTCACCGACTCAACAGCCGTCGCCGCTGGCGATGTCACCGTGAATATGACCTATGTTTAAGATCATCCTCAAAACTTCTGGCGACGAGTTCTGGGATCGCATCGCTGGCATCCTCGGCGGCGAAACAGGCGAGGTCACAGGATCGCCCTACACCGACGGGAAGCAGTTCTACAATGCCGTATTCCCGAATTACGGAGAGGTGACTTGGATTCCCGATACGGCCTGCACCGTCATAGAAGTGCCAGATCCAACCGTATGAAACTCCTCCGCGATCTCTGGCTCCTCGTCAGGTGCTACCCTGTTGCCAAGGGCCGTGTCCTGGCGGATCGTCCGATGAAATACCCCGGCACGGTCCGCCACATGATCGCCTACAACGAGACCCGCTCGGAGCTCGTGAAGCGCGGCATCCGCGATGAGGAGCAGATCACCGGCGCCGTCGTCATGATCGCGGTGGGTATTGCCTATCTGATGAATCGCTAGGCCTCGGCGCAATCCCCTTTATCCCCTTCATCCCTGTGAGTCTTTCCCCATGAGAACAACCTCCTACGAGAAAATCATCCTCGGCGTTGCTGCCCGCATGGGTCTCGATCCGGCCGCCACCCTCCAGGCCTCCACCCGCGCTGCCTTCACGGAGTATCTCAACTCCCGCATTGCGATTGCCTGGGAGTGGGACCGCTGGCCGGAGCTCTGCCGCATCGAGCAGCGCACCCCCGAGGTGAGCGGCACGGAGCTCTCTCTCTCCTATGAGCAGGCCGGACTAGAGCCCTTTGGTGAAGTCTTTGGAATCTACCTGGAAGATCCCGACAAGACACTCACTCCGAAGGAGGTAGGATATTCCCTACGTGAGGATCGGATTCTCCTTGACCCTGACCTTTCCGGAACGGACGTGTGGGTGCATTATCGGATCAGGCCGTATCAATACGGCACGTCGTCATGGAGCGCGGCCACTTCCTATGCCGCCGGGGACATCGTGCGATTCACGGACGGCCACTGCTATCAGGCCCTCAGCGCCCATTCTGCTGTCCAGCCTCCCAATGGAACCTACTGGAAGCAGCTCCCGGTCCCCGCGATCCTGGCCGAATATCTCAAGCTCGCCATCACGAGCGATGCCCTCCGGGAGGACGGCCAGCTCGATAAGGCCAACAACGAGGAGTACCGCGCCGAGGGCCACCTGATCCGAGAGAGCGACAAGATCGGCCTCCAGGTCGGAGGCATGGGCGGTCGCTGGAGCGCCAAGATCGCCTGATTCCCCCATCACCTATCACCCATTCCCCATTACCGAATATGTCCGCAAGAGATCGTTTCCCAGCCGAGGTCGGTGAAGTCATCGCCGATACCACTA
>RFPR01000217.1 GCA_009928265.1 Pseudomonadota bacterium
CCTGCATTTCTTCCTATTGCTATGGCATTTGATCCTTGTCCTGTTGATCCAGCTAATACACCTATTGCTATCGCGTTTATTGCTTGTCCGCTCTGTCCTGCATTACATCCTATTGCTATTGCATTTGAATTTTGATTAAAAGAACCTGAGTTAAAACCTATTGATATTGATCCTGTACCTTGATTACTTAACCCTGCATTTCTTCCTATTGCTATGGAATTTATTTGTTGTTCTGTTGCTCCTGCTAAATTTCCTATTGCTATACCAAATCCTGATTGACCACTTTGTCCTGCATTACAACCTATTGCTATACAATTTGTAGCTTGATTAAATTCTCCTGCATTAAAACCTATCGCTATTGATTGAGATCCTTGATTTGTTAATCCTGATGTTGTTCCTATTGCTATGGCATCTTGTTGTTGTCCTGTCGCTCCTGCTAATACTCCTATCGCTATGGCATTGGTTTGTTGACCACTCATACCTGCATTTGAACCTATGGCTATTGAATTTGTTCCTTTGTTAAAACTACCTGCATTTGTTCCTATAGCTATAGAATCTATATTTTGATTACTATTACCTGCATTACATCCTATAGCTATAGAAGCAGTTCCTTGATTTGTTTGCGCTGCATTATAACCTATAGATATAGCATTAGTTCCTTGATTATAATTACCAGATAAAAAACCTATAGAAATAGAATTTAAATTTTGAAAAGTTTGACCAGCACCAGCTCCTATTGATATAGAATTTTCTTTTTGAGCATGTCTACCTGCATTTGAACCTATGGCTATACAGTTAGATTTTTGATCATAATTACCAGCTTGAAATCCAACTGATACAGTATTTTCATCAGTAGAAAAATTACCCGCGAATGCTCCTATAGCTACGCTTGCAGTTCCTTGGTTAAAATTACCAGCTAATTTACCTATAGCTATAGCATTTTCATTAGGAGAAATACCACTTTGTTCACCGATAGCAATACAACCAGATTTTTGATTATTTTGACCAGCTCTATCACCAATAGCAATAGAACCTTGTTGACCAAAATTACCAGCAAAATTACCAATAGCAACAGAACCAGAACTTTGATTAGAAGCACCGGCTTCATATCCAATAGCAACTGCGCCTGATCCTTGATTAGAAAAACCAGCATTATAACCTATAGCGAGAGCGCCAGTACCTTGAACATTACAACCAGCTTGAAATCCAATAGCAACAGCCCCAGTTTGTTGACTAGAACCACCAGCTAAATTACCTATAGCAATACAATTAATACCTTGATTATTTTGAGCAGCATTACAACCAATAGCAATAGCAGCTATGCCCTGATAAAATCCTCCAGCTTGGCTACCAATAGCGATAGAATTAGAACCTTGAAAATTAGAAGCAGTGGCAAATCCTATAGCAATAGCTCTTGCTCCTTGAGTATTACTTCCAGCGCCACTTCCTATAGCTATACATTGTGTTCCTTGATTTATTCTACCGCAAATAGTACCAATTGCAATAGATCCTGTTCCTTGAGCAAGTTGTCCTGCATTACATCCCATAGCAATAGAATTAATACCTTGATTAGTTTGAGCAGCATTACAACCAATAGCAATGCAAAAAGCTGATTGATTGCTGAATCCAGCATTTTGACCTATTGCTACAGCTGATTCCGCCTGTCCAGTAGAACCAGCATTAAAACCAATTGCAATAGCATTAGATAACTGACCAGTTTGTCCTGCATTATTACCAATAGCAATGGAATTTGTAGATTGATTTATTGATCCAGCATTATTACCAATAGAAATTGCACCAGTTCCTTGATTACTTAAGCCTGCATTACAACCTATAGCAATTGAATTAGCACCTTGACCAGTTGCACCAGCTAATAAACCAATAGCAATAGAATTAAAATTTTGTCCAGTTTGACCAGCATTTACACCAATTGAAATAGAATTACTTCCTTGAGTATTTTGTCCAGAATTAAAACCAATTGCAATAGAATTAGTACCTTGATTAGTTCTACCTGCACTATTTCCTATAGATATAGCATTACAGTTCTGAGTATAAAATCCAGCAGAATCTCCTATTGCTACACATAAAGATGCTTGATTACAAAATCCTGCAGTGCTTCCTATAGCAATAGAATTATTACGTTGATTTGTTCCACCAGCATTTGATCCTATAGCAATAGAATTACTACTTTGATTACAAGATCCAGCTAAACTTCCGATTGCTATAGAAACAAGAGATTGATTTGTTTGTCCAGCGCTCATTCCTATAGCTATAGAATTTACTCCTTGAACTTGCCATCCAGCTTGATAACCAATTGCTATAGCAGCAGATGATTGACTATTATATCCAGATATACCTCCGATAGCAATAGCATCCCATCCTTGATTATTTGATCCTGCTATAATACCAATAGCAATAGCTTCTCTTGATTGATTATTTCTACCAGCTTCAACACCTATAGCTACAGCATTACTAGATTGACTATTACTAGCCGCTAAATTACCAATT
>RFPR01000218.1 GCA_009928265.1 Pseudomonadota bacterium
GGCGGAGTTGGCTACCAAGATCGAGAAGTTGGAAAAGGATGGAGTGATCCTTGGCTATCAAGCCGTCATCAACCGCGAGAAGTGGGATCCGGATGCCGTATTTGGCCTGATAGGTGTAGTCCGCGTGGGAGGGACGGAACATCGTCTCCATTTCGGTATAGGCCGAGGGGCGGGCGTCCTTGTTGTCAACGGCGACAAGGATCGGGGTGCCTAGGGTCTTTCCGTGGAAAACGCCGCTGAGGATACGACATTTGTCCTCTTCCTGGCGGGGAGTGACGATGTCGCTCTGCCCAGGGCGACGCCGGTCAAGCTCGACCTGGATCTCCTCCGGGGTGATGGGGAGCCGGGCAGGGCAGCCGTCAATGACGCAACCGACCCCTCCTCCATGGGATTCGCCCCAGGTGGAGACTCGGAACAGGGTGCCGAAGATGCTGGACATAGAGAGGGCCTAGTATGAACGGCCCGGACCGCTGTTCACGCAAAATCCGCCGATCGGGGGTGCTTGACGCCATCTCACCCAGCCCGTATTCCATAGAGCCCCAAAAGAGATTGCATCCGCGCCGCTCACTCACTCCCTGAGGCGTGCTCCGCCCGCTTTCGTCTGCTCACCACCTTCAACGTCAACCTTTTCCAAACATGTTCAATAATCTTCTCGGTTTCCTTTCTAGCGACATCGGTATCGATCTCGGCACCGCCAACACCCTTGTCTATGTAAAGGACAGAGGGGTCGTCCTTCGCGAACCTTCTATCGTGGCGGTCAAGGCCGGCACGACTCAGGTTCTTGCCGTCGGTGACGAAGCCAAGCGGATGCTTGGTCGTACCCCGGGTAACATCACCGCAATCCGCCCGCTCAAGGACGGTGTGATCGCCGATTTCGAGATCACCGAGGCGATGCTCCGTCACTTCATCCAGAAGGCTCACGGCCATCGTCGTTTTGTCCGTCCCCGCGTCCTCGTGGCAGTTCCCAGCGGCATTACCGAGGTGGAGAAGCGCGCCGTCAAGGACTCCGCCATGCACGCCGGTGCCCGCGAGGTCTACTTGATCGAGGAGCCGATGGCCGCCGCGATCGGAGTCGGACTTCCCGTAACCGATCCCGCCGCCAACATGATCATCGATATCGGCGGCGGCACTACCGAGGTGGCGATTATTTCTCTGGCCGGTATCGTATTCAGCCACAGCCTCCGAGTGGCTGGTGACGAACTCGACTCCGCGATCCACCATTACCTTAAGCGTACCTACAACCTCATGGTCGGGGAGCGGACCGCCGAGGAGATCAAGCTCCGCCTCGGAAGCGCTCACAAGCTCGAAAAAGAGTTGACCATGGATGTCAAGGGGCGCGATCAGGTCGCCGGACTCCCCAAGACCATCACCATCACCTCAGAGGAAATCCGTGAGGCTCTATCCGAGCCAGTCGCCCGCATCGTCGCAGCAATTCGAAGCACGCTCGAGCGCTGTCCTCCCGAACTTTCCGCCGATCTCGTCGACCGCGGCGTCGTTCTTGCCGGCGGAGGCGCCCTTCTACGCGGCCTTGATAGCCTGATTGCCAAGGAGACGGGTCTGCCGGTGCATATCGCCGAGGATCCGCTCAGCGCCGTTGCCGAGGGAACCGGCAAAGCACTTCAGGAGATCGAATTCCTGCGAGCTGTCGCGGCAACCGATCGCCCGAGGGCCTGATTCCAAAAGGCTGCCGGGATTCCCGGCATGCCCCGTTCCACCCAGATGAGATGACCCGCCGGGGAACCATCCGATGAAAAAAATCCTGATCACGGCACTGGTGCTGCTGGCAGTTGCTGCCATCGCCCTTTGTTCGCTTGAGGCGGGGCCTCTCCTGCACCTCAAGTCGGGACTACTCGGACTGCTCTCCCCGGTCAGCCGTTCCGGCGGCGCGGTGAAAAGCTCGCTCGGCAGTCTCGGCAAGGACCTGATGACCCTTGATCAGCTTCAGGCCGAATACGACCGCGTTCTTGCCGAGAACAGGAAGCTGCGTGCAGAGAATAATGGGCTTCGTGATCTCCAGCAGGAGAACAATCACCTGCGCGACATTCTTGGCTACCGGGAGCGCTCCTCTTTCCGCCTCGTTCCCGCCACGGTGATCGGTCACGATGCCGGTGTCTGGTGGAGCACTATCAAGATCAACCGGGGCGCGCGCGACGGAATTGCGGCAGACATGCCGGTCATCACCGACAAGGGATTGGTGGGCAAGACAACGGCCGTTTCCGACATTGTTTCGGAGGTCCTTCTTGTGACCGACGAGAATTGTAAAGTGGCGGCCAAAGTGGAGGGCACCAAGGAGCAGGGGATTGTCGCCGGAACGCGCAGCTCCGGAGGGGAGTTGCAGCTGACCTTTTTGAGCAAACTGGCTGATCTTCAGCCCGGGCAGAAAGTTTACACGGCGGGCGTGAGCGGGGGGATCTTTCCCTCAGGCATCGCGCTCGGCACGGTAA
Source organism: Pseudomonadota bacterium (assembly GCA_009928265.1). GTDB lineage: Bacteria > Verrucomicrobiota > Verrucomicrobiia > Chthoniobacterales > UBA6821 > UBA6821. Next base: position 2,445 of record RFPR01000218.1, read on the forward strand.
AAAATTTCCGCGCCCGCGAACTCGACGGCATGGCCGTCCTCGACCC
>RFPR01000219.1 GCA_009928265.1 Pseudomonadota bacterium
TGATCTCCTATTGGTTAAGTGTGATTATTTCGCCCAAGCGTTGAAGGTGGAGGGCACATTCGCACCCATCGAACGGGGAGCGATGTAGGCTCCCATCGAGCGGCGGGGATCGAGGTACTCACCGAGATAACGCTGGGTGGTAGCCGGAGTCGTGGTTCCGGCGGTCAACTGCGGGATCAGCCCGGAAACGGCATTGGCGATACCGCCGATAATCATGCCGTTGGCGAGCGCGGGGCTGAACCTGCGGGTCAGGAGCGCACCGAGGCCCGGGATGAGCAGGCTGTAAATGGTGTTGGACACTTGGGCGGAGCCAAGCGTGGGGAGGGTGATCGTCCGACGGACAAACCCGGTGGCGATGGGGGCGAGCAGAACGCCTCCGGCGAGCGAAAGGTTTTCGCGTTTCACGAATTGTCCGGCAAAGCCCTTGACTCCGGCCATGCCACGGCGGGCGTTTTTACGAATTTTCATAGTGTGTCTCCGATTGCGCCGGATGTGCCGCCGGGTACGGCGGTGGGTTGGGGTTCTGCGGATGCGACGGGTTCCGGCGGAACGACGCTTCCGGGTGTGTTTCTTGGCATGGGAACGCTTCGTGCCCTTGCGGGACTTCTTGCGTTTCCTTTTGCCGAAGATGGATTCAAAGCTCATCCCGGCGTTCGGGTAGAGCGGGGAAAGGGGTGTGCGGACTTGGCCGGAATAGTTCGACCAGTAGTTCCGGCGAATCCGGCGGGAGCGGTGTATCCGGCTCCGGCGATGCCTGCGCCTTGGGTTTTCCAGAAGCAAAGTTTTCACTTTTTGCCCATGTCTTTCGTAAAGGGATTTTTGTCAAGAGATTTTTTCGTTCCAAGCATGAAGGCCGATTTCCCGGTGATCCACCCATGCCTCCGCCGCATCAGCCAGAGGTCGAGTTTGCGCGACATCTCGGACGCCTCGGCGTAGGTCGGGATGCGTCCGGGGATGTCTGTCGGCCTCAAGGATGGGGGTGTTTTCTGGTTGTGGGTGTGCTGGGTTATCACACGCCAAAATCCAAATCCCAAAGCGCGGTGGAACAGGCGTCCAGTTGTCCGGCGTAGATGTCATCACCCCGTTCCATCGCCACCCCCGCCCTCTGCGAGCAGAGGACAGAAAGCTCCTTGGTGATTTCCGAGACTGAATTTGTTTCGAGGAGGCGGGAGAGTTCGTCCCGCAGGGCCATCAGTCGATCTTCAAGCCGACGCTTTTAAGGACATCCACGATCTTTGCGAGGAAAGTGTCATCCTTGGGGGTCGGGGTGATTTTGACGATCAACCGGGCGAGCATGACCACCCCGCCCGCAATCCCGACGATGTTCTGCCAGTTTTCGGTGATCCAGTTCATGTTTCTCCTTTAGTAAATGGGGTTGTAGGGGTCGTCGTTGTACCACGATCCCATCGTGTCCACCCCGCCGATCCCATCGCCGATCCGGGTGGGATGGCCGATGTGGGCCGGGAGGGATTCGCCCACGGGATTGAGCGCGCCCGTGGGGTTGCTCGGGCTGGGATAGGTGGAAAGCGGGTTGAAGATCGCCGGGTTCCCGGTGCTGGCGTAACTGTTGAAAACACCAAACTGGTTGGGGTTCCCGGTGGTGGCGTAGCTGTTGAAGGTGGGGAGGCTGATGTAGGGCTTGAAATGTCCCTCGCCCCGGTTGTAGTAGGCCGTCGTGGAACCGATGGGAAGGGGCTCCGCCCCGGGATAAGGCCGGGCAACGGGAAGGCCCATCAGCGGTCCGGCCATCCCGACGGTGTTGAATTTCGGAAGGGAGTAGGTTTGCGGATAGCCGGGCTCGTAGGGGATGTAGGAGCCGAGCGGAAAAACCGACCCGGCGGAGGTGGCCGAGCATGAGGAGCAACACGATAAATCGTTCACGGCGCGGAATGTCCCCTCAATCACGGCAAGGTCAAGAAGTTTTTTCCGCAAGGGAGGAGGCCCACCGGGACACCTCCGCGACCAAATCGAGGTGGGATTGCTTCACATGAAGCGAAACGGTGACAAGGTTGGATTGCGAGGATTCCGAAGCCTGTCGGTTCAGCGAGTCGATCACGGCAAGCAGGGCATCCTCCTGTTGCTGGCTGTTAAGGTCGAAAATAAGCAAATCCCTGTTCCCGATCCTCCATATATTCGACAGGATGGGGATGGTGATGATCGCCCGCCAAGCCGGGTATCCCCGGAAATCGGGATTGATCGCCTGCAAGAGCCTGACCCGGGCCTCGGTCGGCGGATATGAGGGGAGCGAGATCACGAAATCGCCCCCAAAAGGGATGCCGGGGGAATGATCGGCTGGAATTTGAGGGCATCCTTGGCGTACAAAGAAAGCTCATCCATCAGGCGTTTCCTTGCCGCCACCGCACCGAAGATGACCCCGGCGATGGCGGAGGAAACCAGAATCCCCTCACCGACGCCGACAAGCAGTTTTTCCTTGGACTGATCCATGCGTTCCTCAAGCTCCTTCGCCATCATCGCCGAGGATT
>RFPR01000220.1 GCA_009928265.1 Pseudomonadota bacterium
GAGGAGCTGCCCCTCCACGATGTAGGTTCCAGTGCCGGTTGGCTGATCATCGAGTCCGGAATCATACTGATCGAGTAGGAAGAGCTTTCCGTTGCGGCTGGACGCATAGAGACGGCGCTCGGTGCCGTAGTCCGAGACTACAAGCTGATCGAGATTAAAGGCATAGATGTCCCTGCTCTCCCACGCTTCATTGAGCATGTTGTAGATGAAGAGGGTATTGGGATTAGAGGATGGATCTCCGTTGGCCAGCTTGGTCGGGACGGCTAGGAAGTAGCGGTTATTAAAGAAAACCCCGTTGGAGAGCCCAACGGCAGGAACATTGATCTCGCTCAGGAGGTCGGCGATGGGATCGGAGAGCGGCTTGGTATTACCCCGGAGCTTGAGGTCGAACTGATTGTCGAGACGATAGACGCCGCTATCCGAGAGGAAATAGACATAGATCCCCGCCGTCGCAATGGAGCGGCGAGCGCAGCAGCCTACTTCGTTGGTGAGGAGCTGGAGGGAGGAATTGGCCGGGTCAATCGAGATCCCGTCTGCGGCCATGACGACGGTTGCCAGGTAGATTGATTTCCGGCAGAAGACAAGCACCTGACCTTCGGCATAGGGGTGGAGCGCCACAATCTGATCGTTGCTACCCGCATTGGCCCGGAAGCTCTTGAGCAGAGGATCGTAGGTCTCGGCATCCAGGACATCGGAGACAAGCACTTCGTCCCGGTTACGAGCGATGAGGAGCTGATTGTTGGTGTAGGTGGCGATAGCGGCTGATGGCATCTTTGAGAAGGTCGGCCCCGCTGGGTGCGATCCTAGTCCGACGCGGACGAAGTTCCCAGTGCCTCCATCCCACATCAGAGGAGCACAGAGTCGCCGTGCGAAGGCTACTCCGGTCGAGGGCGTGACGGTGCCGCTGGGAACGGCAAAGGTGAATGTCGTTGGCGTCGGGACACTGGCAATCAGGAAGTCAGCATTGTATCCCGCCTGATCACTGCCAAAGATCCGAACGACTTGCCCCACCGTGTAGCCATGGGGCGTCGGCGTCGTGGCCGTGGCTGTTGCTGTCGCTTGCGTGATCGAGGAGAGGCGATATTCCACCTCATCGCGCCACCGCAAGAGATAAAGCCTGTCGAATGCCTGAATCAGCGAGACATCATCACCGGCCAAGATTTGCTCCGTGACCGGAGAGGTCGGATAGCTCTTGGTGACAAGGCTCGCCCCATCACGCCAGAGATAGGCCGCATCCGGTCCCGCGAGAACGATGTATTCATTGGAGTCATCGAGGCGAGGAGAGGAGTAGATGCCTGCTGAAAGACCCCTCCCGAGTAGGTCGATCGGACGACCGGCCCTCCATTGAGCGTGATGGTTCCCGTGGCCGGTGTAGCCGGAGTTCCCGAGACCGTGATTGTGAAGGTGGTCGAGGTGGGGACAGTCCCCACGGCGAAGTCGCCATTATATTCGGCCTGAACAGCTCCACGAAGATTGATGATCTGGCCAACCGTCTCCCCGTGTGGCGTGGCCGTCGTGACGGTGGCGGTCGATCCCGATCTGGTGATCGAGGTCACGCTGATGTCTGCTCCCAAGGTAAAGTCGAGAACCAGCTCCGTCTCCCCGGCTGCAATGGCATCAGCCAAGCGCTTGGCCCCCTTGCGAGTCTGCGCCACACCCCGGTCGAGTCGCATATTCTCGGCGAGCTGAACCATCCCCTCCTTGAGCTGGAGAGGATTGAGGCGTGAGGCCATTCCTAGAAAGCCGCTGTCGCCTTCGCGTTGAACTGGATTGTCGAGAGGCATTGGGGAAAAGGCTAAAGGCGAAAGGCTAAAACGGATCAGGCGACGGATTTCTTGGCGGCGACTCGCTCGCGCATCTCGGCGAGCGTCAGGCCGGTCTTCCATTGGATGTGAGGCTCATCAACGAATTTCCAATTCCCTCCCCATTCCAAAGTCGGGAAGGTGGCGACGATCTTTCCAACGTCTCGATAGAAAGGAGTATCCTCCAGATAGCGCCCATCGGGGAGGAATAAGCCCACATCGACGGCGATGCCAAAGTTATGATTGCTCTCTCCTCCGCGGGCCTTTGTGACGATAGCACCAGGAGCGGTGCGGCCCTTGGCGTAGAGGGCATCCTGTTCGGCGTAGGTGCGGGTGCCGCAGATATATTTGCATTCTACTCCCTTCTCCTGGAAGTGTTTCTTGAGCTCGATCAGGAGATTGGCAAAGGTAGGCTGCACTTTGAGAAGCAAGGTGGAGATCACCTGGTCGGAGCGTTTGTCGATCATTAGATAGGGGTTTAGGCTGAAGGCTATTAGGTCAGAAGCAGAGGGGGATCATTTGGAGGCGACTCCCTTCAAGCGCTCGATGGTCCTGAGCGAGCCGAGCCCAAGAAGCCCGAGGAGCGTGGTCATCAGC
>RFPR01000023.1 GCA_009928265.1 Pseudomonadota bacterium
CTACTCAGAGGTGCTCCCCGCCCAGACGAAGCTCGATTCGCGGCTGGCCGACGGTCTCCAGTTAAATATCCCGATTATTTCTTCCGACATGGACACGGTGACCGAGTCCCGGATGGCGATCGCCATGGCGCTCAACGGCGGCCTGGGGCTGATCCATTACAACATGCCTGAGAGCGAGCAACTCAAGCAGGTCAGCCGTGTGAAATACCACGTCCAGGGGCTTATTCAGGATCCGATCAAGGTCTCCCCCGATCTCTGCATCGCGGATGTGCTCGATCTCATCGAAGAGAAGAAATTCGGATTCAGTACCTTCCCCGTCGTCGACGCACAGGGAAAACTCGTCGGTCTGCTTTCGGGCCATGTGGTCAAGCCCCGCTATGCAGCGAAGACGGTTTCCGAGGCACTCACTCCCCGCGCCCAGGTCCACACTGTCACAAGGAGGGAACTGGGCAACGATCCCATCGCCTTGGCCGACAAGTTCTTCACAGAGCATGTCGGTATCCACAAGCTACTTGTCGTGGATGACGAGGATCGACTTCACGGTCTGATCACTATGAGTGATGTGGAGAAGATCACGCAGGAACGGAAGGCCCAGTTCAAGCCCGCCCGTGACTCCCAGTTCCGCTTACTTTGCGGAGCGGCGGTCTCCGCAACTCGTAATGCTTTCGGTGAACTCGACCGTGAGCGCATCCTTGGCCATGTTGGGGCCCTCGTTGACAGAGGCCTTGATGTCGTTGCTGTTTCTACCGCCCACGGACATACGAAGGGAGTCGGTGATACGGTCCGGATGCTCCGTGACGCGTTTCCCAAGCTGCCGATCATCGCCGGTAATGTGACGAGTGCTGCAGGGGTCGAATTCCTCGCCGACAGTGGTGCCAGTGTGATCAAGATCGGACAGGGACCGGGTTCGATCTGCACGACCCGCATCGTCGCCGGCGTCGGCATCCCTCAGATGACGGCCCTGCATGTCTGTTCGAAGGCTGCGGCGGAAAAGAAGGTTTCCATCCTCGCCGACGGCGGTATCACCAAGTCCGGTGACATCGTGAAGGCGTTGACCTTATCTCATGGCGTGATCTGCGGTGGCATTCTGGCCGGATGCACCGAGTCCCCCGGCGAGGTGATCGAGATCGGCGGCAAGCTGTACAAGCAGTACCGCGGCATGGGTAGCCTCGCTGCCATGAAGGCGGGTAGTGCCGCCCGTTATGGTCACGAGAAATCCGACACCACTCGCAAGGTGGCTGCGGAGGGAATCGAGGCGCTCAAGGAGGAGTCGGGCCCGCTAGACCGCGTGCTAGCCAGCCTCATTGGAGGAATCCAGAGCGGAATGGGATACCTTGGCGCCGCAGATCTTTCCGAACTCCGAGCGAAGGCCCGCTACATCCGCGTCAGCCCCGCAGGTCAGCGCGAGGCGGCTCCTCACGACGTGGTGGAGCTCAAGACACGGAATTGACCATCGGTCCTCTTGATCCCGGTACCACTTTCCTAAAAAACCGGGTCGGAACCGGTCCTCATCCTCATTCCTCTTTGAGCACACCTTTCAAAAAATCCCCCTCCCTACTCTGGTTGGCCGCACTGGGTGTGGTCTTCGGGGATATCGGGACCAGTCCGCTGTACGCCCTCCAGACGGCTGTCAGTTTGACAGGGGCATCGCAAGCCGTGGCTGTTGCCTCATTGATTATCTGGACCGTGATTCTAGTTGTGAGCGTGAAGTACGCTTACATCATGATGAAGCAGGACTACAAGGGTCAGGGAGGTGTCTTTGCCCTATTCGCCCTGCTCAAGAAATCGCGTGCCGGGAAACCCATCGGATTCGGGCTCATTGCTGTTGTGGCTTTCGGCGCCTCCCTCCTGTTGGGAGATGGAACATTGACGCCGGCGATCTCGGTGCTCAGCGCCGTCGAGGGGATCGTGACGATCCATCCCAGTCTTGCCGTTTATGCCCCGTCGGCCGCTATTGCCATACTGATCCTGCTTTTTGTGATCCAGCGTTTCGGCACGGGAAAACTCGGCAATGTTTTCGGGCCGGTGATGCTCCTCTGGTTCCTGAGCATCGCCCTTCTGGGTGCGCTTCAAATCGCACACCATCCTTCGGTGCTTCGGGCGCTTGACCCTCACCTTGGGATTGCGCTGCTTGCCCGATCTGGTTGGCACGGGTTTGTCATCATGGGTGCAGTGGCACTTGCCGTAACGGGCGCGGAGGCCCTCTACGCGGATCTGGCCAATTTTGGAAAACGTCCGATTCTCACGGCGTGGTACGGGATAGCTTGTCCGGCGCTTCTTCTGAACTACTTGGGTCAGGCGGCATATCTCGACAGCAATCCCTCCGCCATCTCGAACTCGGGACTCTTTTTCCTGCTCTGCCCAATGTTTTTGAGAGTGCCGCTTGTTGTGCTGGCCACCGTGGCCACCGTGATCGCATCTCAGGCCCTCATCACCGCAGTCTTCACCCTCTGCCGTCAGGCCCGCTCCCTAGATCTCTTTCCCCCATTTCTTACCCGGCACACCAACTCCAAGGTGCGCGATCAGATCTACATCCCCACGATCAACTTCCTTCTCGGGCTTGCCTGCGTCCTGCTGATTGCCTTCTTCCAGACGGGTGCTTCTCTGGCCAACGCCTATGGGGTTTCCGTGACCGGGGCGATGGCGGTCACCTCCATCCTCTGGTCCGCCGTGATGTTTTCCCGTGGGGGAGAATCCCGATGGAAGACCGTCCTGACGCTTTGCGGGTTGCTTTCTCTTGATCTGATCCTGTTCTCCTCCTGCATGACCAAATTCTTCGCCGGAGGATACATCCCGTTCCTCTTTGCCCTTGCCGTCATGATCCTGATGTTTACTTGGAACCGAGGCCGCAAGCTGATCTGCGAGGCAATGAAGGAGGAAATCTCCCCCGAGGAACTCGGAAAATTGCTGACCCGTTCAGATTACCCACGAGTTCCGGGAACAAGGGTCTACCTAACTCGCGAGAGGACGCCGGAACATTCTGTCGCCTCGGTCCTTGAATTCCAGCGCAGGACCAAATCGGTTGCAGAGAATATCGTGATCCTGATGCTTCCCTCCACGTGGGCGGACCCCAACCAGGTCATCGGTGATCCCTTGGTGAAGCGGCACGATGGGGGACTGTGGGAAATTTCTGTTCCGCACGGCTACATGGTGGATGCCGATGCCCCGGCCAGTCTCCAGTCCGCATCACGTGTAAGCAACGGGCTCTTTACCTACGACCCGAATGATACCTTCTATATCTTCCCCAAGGAGTTGCCTTCCCCCGAAGCTGGGAAGATGCCCGTTTGGCAGAAACGGCTCTTCTCATTCCTCGTTAGGAACGTGGTTCTCCCGGATACGTTCCGCATCCCTGCTGACCAACTGATTGTGTACTTTGCCTACGTAAAGGCTTAGCGCAATCGGAGGATTGGTTACCAACCAAGGATCAGGGCGAAGACCAACGGCGCGACGATTGAGGCGTCGGACTCGATGATATGCTTCGGTGTATTAATGCCGAGCTTGCCCCAAGTAATTTTTTCATTGGGCACTGCGCCGGAGTAACTGCCGTAGCTCGTGGTCGAGTCGCTAATCTGGCAAAAGTAGCCCCAGAGAGGAACCTCGGGACGCTGAAGATCCTGGTGGAGCATTGGAACCACGCAGATCGGAAAATCGCCTGCGATGCCGCCGCCGATTTGGAAGAACCCGATCGAGCCATCCGGTGAAGTGGCATGGCGGCCGGTTCCCGCACTCGCGGTGAGGGGCTTGGCGGACTTGGTGTACCAGTCGGCGAGGGCCATCATGTACTCGATGCCGGTGCGGACCGTATGGACGTTCTTCACATCGCCGGTGATCACGTGGCCGGCATACATGTTGCCGAGGGTCGAGTCCTCCCAACCGGGAACGAACATCGGGAGATTCTTCTTCGCGGCCTCCATGAGCCAGCTGTTCTTGGGATCGATTTGATACTCTAGCTTCCCGCCGAGCAGAATCCGGTACATGAACTCGTGGGGGAAGAGCCTCTCACCCCTCTTATCAGCGGCTTCCCATTCAGCCAGAACAGCCGCCTCGATCCTGCGCATGGCCTCCATCTCGGGGATACAGGTGTCGGTCACACGATTCATGTGGCGCTCTAGCAGGGCCACCTCGTCCGCGCCAGTCAGGTCGCGGTAGTTGGGCACCCGCTCGTAGTAGTTGTGGGCCACAAGATTGAAGACATCCTCCTCCAAATTAGCTCCGGTACAGCAGATCGCATGGACCTTGTCCTGACGGATCATCTCGGCAAGAGAGAGGCCGATTTCCGCAGTACTCATCGCGCCGGCAATGGTCAGGAACATCGATCCACCCTTCTGGAGATGGGCTGTGTAGCTGTGGGCTGCATCCTTCAGCGCCGCGGCGTTGAAGTGACGGTAGTGATGCTCGATGAAGTTGGAGATGGGGCCGGGTGTGGACATGAAAAAACGTGGAAAGTGAAAAGTTAAAAGTCGAAAGGCATCAAAAGCAATCAGTACCCGAAAAAGAAAGGCCGCACCGGATACCGGTGCGGCCTAGAGAAAAATCCTGACCTGATCAGTTCTCGATCTTGTGCTCCACAGTGGAGGCAGCCTTGCTGATGCCGCGGCCTGTGGCATTGACATCCTGACCAACACCCTTGACGGTGTTACAGGCTGAGAGCGAGGTGGCGACGATAATGAGTGAGAGGATGGAGAGGAGGTATTTCATAGGTCGAAAGATGACCCAAAAATATTTACCGTTGTCAAAGGCTTTCCTGCCTTTCCTCATGAGGTATTTAACCCTCCTTACTGTCATTCTTGCTTCCTTTAGTGCGTATCCTGGAGCACTACCTTTCTTTTTTAGGGGGTCCTGATCCTCTGAATAGTGCCAAATTTGATGGAGCCCCCTATGACTGGGTTTTCAGCGTTCTGTTGTCTTATAGAAAATGATTCAACACATCAATTTTTGAGGAGAGTGATGTTTCGGAGCATGGAGTTTAATAGACCTCTGTAAACCCAAAAGAATCAATCATTGACTGAAAATATGTTTTTATGAATAAACATATTTATGAGAACTACATTGGATCTTCAGGATGAGCTTCTTACAGAGATTAAGATTCTGGCTGCTCACGAGCGAGTTACTCTGAAAGAACTGATTGCGGAGTTACTACGTGCAGGAATCAGGTCGCGTCAGCAACCTGTCCGGCAGTCCGTCTTGCCGCCCCCTTATCCTCTCGGAGTCTGGATGGATCGTGGTATGCTTAAGCAACTGATCAAGGAGGGGCGATGATTGTCGTAGATGCTACCGTGGTGCCCTTCCTGTTCCTTGAAGGGGAAATGACTCAGGCAGTTAGGGATCTCCATGCCCTTGATCCGGGGTGGGTGACTCCTCCCATCCTCAATCATGAAATTCTGCACCTGCTGTCCAAGTTGGGTGTTGCCGAGGGCCATGAACCAATGGAAAGGCTTTGGCGCGAGATCCGGGGCGTGCTCAGTGCCGGCCAACAGGTGCCCGACCCAGTTCGCTCCCTTCGGTTGGGAATTGAGTACGGGTTGAGTGGCTTTGAGGCCCAGTATCTCTGTCTTGCGGAATCGCTGCATCTCCCTCTGATCACCGAGGATGTAAGATTGAGGGAGCTCTTTCCAAAGCGTGCATTCGGGGTGGTGAATTACTTGCGGTTCAAAGACTAGGGCCGATTGTTGCGTTGCCGGCACAAAAAAGCCCCGGTCACGAGACCGGGGCTTTGGAGTTTCGGACTGATCGGGTGCTTAGATCAGTTCGTTGACGATGTTCTCAATGAGCTCCTGACGGCCGCTGGTGTGCTGAATCGGGTCGGGATGGCTGAGGGCATGCTTCTCAAGGCTCGAGAAACTGGCTTTGCCGGCTTCGACTTCGGCCCCGATGCCACTGTCCCAAGAGGAGTAGCGGTTCTTGACGATCTCGGCGATGCGTCCGTCCTTGCGGATTGAAGCGGCGATCTTGAGTCCGCGGGCGAAGGCATCCATGCCCCCGATGTGAGCGTAGAAGAGGTCGATCGACTCGAAGCTCTCGCGGCGCACTTTGGCATCGAAATTCATGCCGCCGGTGGTGAGGCCACCCATCTTCATCACGCCGAGCATTATCTGGGTGGTAAGGTAGAGGTTGGTCGGGAACTGGTCGGTGTCCCAGCCGATGAGTTCGTTGCCAGTGTTCGCATCGATGGAGCCGAGTGCGTTGGCGCCGAGGCAGACCTCGATCTCATGAGCCATGGTGTGGCCGGCGAGGGTGGCGTGGTTGGTCTCAAGGTTCATCTTGAAATGATCCTGGAGTCCGTATTCACGAAGGAAGTTGAGGCAAGCGGCCGTATCGCTGTCGTACTGGTGGGTGGTGGGTTCCTTCGGCTTGGGCTCGATGTAGAACTGGCCGGTGAAGCCGATCTCCTTCTTGTAGTCGACGGCCATGTGGAGGAAGTGAGCGAGGTGATCGAGTTCACGCTTCATATCGGTGTTCCAGAGGGTGGAGTAGCCCTCGCGGCCTCCCCAGAAGGTGTAGCCTTCACCCCCGAGTTCATGGGTAACTTCGATGGCCTTCTTCACCTGGGCTGCGGCGTAGGCGTAGACATCGGCATTTGGGCTTGTGGCGGCGCCGTGGAGGAAGCGGGGATTTGCAAAAAGGCAGGCTGTGCCCCAGAGGAGCTTGATGCCGGTGCGCTGCTGTTCCTCCTTGAGGACCGCCACGACGGCATCGAGGTTTTTGTTGCTCTCCGCAAGGGTCTTTCCCTCCGGGGCGACGTCGCGGTCATGGAAGGCGTAGTAAGGGGCGCCGAGCTTCTGGGTGAACTCAAAGGCATAGCGGACACGGTTCTTAGCGTTCTCGACGGAATCGGTGCCGTCATCCCAAGGACGGATGGCCGTGCCGGCTCCGAAGGGATCGGAGAGGGAGTTGCGGAAGGTGTGCCAGTAGACGACGGAGAATCGGAGCCAATCCTTCATCGACTTCCCTTCGACGAGTTCGGAGGGATCGTAGTGTTTGAAGGCGAGGGGATTCTTTGAGGAAGGGCCCTCGAAGGGAATGGATTTGATGTCGGGGAATGCTTGGTTGCTCATCCGAAGCGACATCAAAACGGAATGTGGAACTCCAAGTGAAGATCAAAAGCATCGGAGGGTCTTTTTTCTCGTTCCGAATCGAAAGGTCGGCCATCATTGAACACTTATGGCAATCAAAGCCCTGCTTTTTGATCTGGACGATACGCTGATGGTCGATGAGTCCGTCTCTCATGAGACATTCGCCCATGTGGCGGCGATTGCCTCCTCGCGGTTCGGGGTGGATCCCGCCCGGTTTGCTTCGGATGCCATGTCGACCGCGCGTGAACATTGGGCTTCGGGGGAATGCCGCCCTTTCTGCCGCTCGATAGGCATCAGTGCTTTTGAATGCCTCTGGGGAGGGTTCACCGGGGAGAGTGCCGAGTTGACCGCTCTGCGCAATTGGGCGACCGCCTACCGGGTCGGGGTCTTTGCCAGGGTCTTGGAACTCCAGGAAAAGGAGGCCCCGGCGGATGCGGCATCCTTCCTCTCGTCCGAATTCGCGAGCACGAGACGTGCCCGCCAGCGCCTGATGCCGGGTGCACGCGAGTTGATGACGGAGCTCGCGTCCTCTTACCAACTGGCCCTGCTGACCAATGGCGCCCCCGATCTGCAGCGTGAGAAAATCGCGGCCAGCGGACTGGAATCTTTTTTCAATGCGATCGCCGTCTCTGGCGAGCATAGCATTGGAAAGCCCAAGCCGGAGATTTTCCAGCGTTTGCTCGAAGAACTCGGCGTCGCATCCTCGGAAGCTCTCATGGTCGGCAACAGCTTGGAGCGGGACATCGCCGGAGCCCGCAATGCGGGAATCCGCTCCGTCTGGATCCGCGTTCCCGGATCGGAGGAGCAGGCGGAGGTGACTCCTGACCATACGATCACGGCACTCTCCGAGATTCCGGGTATCCTGAACGATCTTGCGGCCAATTAGCGGCTTGACCCCCTCGGCCCCGTCCCGCTTGTAATGTCCGAGCATTTTCCAGAATCCCCAATAGCTTCTTTCATGTCCCGTCCCCGCATTTTTCAAATCTCTTTACTGGCGTTGGTGATGATCATTGCTGGGGTTCTGGCGCCTAGGGTTTCGGCGCAGATGCCCGGACAGGCTCCCTCGATCAAGGAAATCGACGTTCAGTTTGTGGGGCCGACCACGCTGAGTAAACAGCGCGTCCTCGATAACCTCGCCACCAAGGTCGGTGCCCCCTACAACGATCGCCTTGTCGAGGAGGACATCAAGTCGCTCTACGCCACGGGTGGCGTCTCCAATGCCCGCATCTTTGCGGAACCGGTGACCGGGGGACTCAAGGTCACGGTTCTCTTGCAGGGCCGCTCGACGGTTGGAGAAGTGCTCATCGAGGGATCCGAAGCCGTTGCATCCTCGAAGATCAGAAAAGAGATCACGACCAAGCCAGGAAGCGCCCTGAGTGATTCCGCGCTCAATGAGGACCGCCAGAAAATCCTCAAACTTTACGAAGACCGCAATTACACGGATGTGAAGGTCGAGGCGAAGACTGCGGAGCTGTCCGACAAGAAAATCCGAGTGACTTTTCAGATCGACGAGGGGCCCAAACTTGTGATCCGCCGTATCAGCTTCACGGGTAACGACTCCGTTCTTCCTAAGGATCTTCTTAAGGTGATGAAGACCAAGACGGCCAATATTCTCTCCTTCCTCACGCATGCCGGCAGACTCACGCCCTCCCAATCGGAGGAAGACAAGGAGGAGATCCGCAAGCTTTACCAAGGCAGGGGCTTTGCGGATGCCGTGGTCACTGACGTCACGACCTCCCAGCTTCCCAACGGGAAGGGAGTTGATCTGGTGATCGCGATTTCCGAGGGAACACAGTACCGGGTTGGCAAGGTTAGCGTTGAGGGGGCCACGATTATTCAGGGTGCCGATCTTGTACGCTACATGAGGATGAATGAGGGATCGCTCTTCACGCCCGATGGTCAAGCTGCCGATCTCAAGACAATCCGCGATTATTATGGTTCCCGGGGGTATGTCGACATGGTCTGTCAGCCCCAGGTGGAATCACTAGGTCAGGGTGTCATTAACCTTTCCTACCGCATCGACGAGGGAGTCCAGTCCTACGTCAATCTGATCAATGTCCAGGGCAACACAAAGACCAAAGACAAGGTGATCCGGCGCGAGTTGGCCGTACATCCCGGTGGTATCTTTGACACCACGCTCGTTGATGTGAGTAAGTCCAGGCTGCAAAACCTCAATTACTTTTCCAAGGTCGACATGGCTCCCCAAGACACGCTTGTTCCTGGTCGCAAGGACCTAGATGTCATCGTCGAGGAGAAGAAGACGGGATCTTTCAACTTTGGTGCCGGCTTCAGTTCAATTGACAGCTTGGTAGGGTTTGCAGAACTCCAGCAGTCAAACTTTGACCTATTTAACTGGCCCCACATGACCGGCGGCGGTCAGCGCTTCAGGATCAGGGGTCAGTATGGTCTGCAACGGCAGGACTTCACGATGTCGCTTACGGAGCCCTGGTTCCTCGGCTACAAGGTCTCGGTGGGCGGTGAGTTCTATTATCATGCGGCCACCTTCCTAAGCACCGTCTACAGTCAATCAAACCTTGGTGGAGCACTCCAGGCCCGCAAGGCGCTGACACCCTTCACCGCTCTGCGTGGAGAATACCGTCTTGAGAATATCAGCATTTATAATCTGAACGGAAGCTACGGAAACGGTCAGGGGACGACGCTGCAACAACAGCAGCAAGGTGCCATTCAAAGCGCCAACAACAGCTCTCCCTACACTAAGAGTGCCATCCTGCTCGGGATTGACTATGACAACAGGGACAGCCTCCTTCTTTCCCGCCGGGGACAGTCGGTGAATCTCACCGGAGTAATTGCTGGTGGCGGCTTGGGTGGCAATGTTCAGGACTACGGCATTAACCTTGAGGCTAAGAAATTCTTCCCGCTCCCCAAGGATTGCATCTTCCTGGCCAAGGGGTCCATCGGGGTCATGAATCCGTGGGGAAGCGGCACCAAGGGAACGATCAACGGACAGCCACCGATCTTTGACGCGCTTTACCTCGGCGGTGCCAACGACATGCGAGGGTTCATCTTTCGTGGTGTGGGTCCCAAGGACAACTACGGCAATCCCGTTGGCGGAAACACCTCTGTCTATAGTACGGGTGAATTCACCTTCCCGATCATCCCGCGACTGCGCGGCGCGATCTTTACCGATTGGGGTTTCGTGAACGCCAACTCCTGGGACTTCTCACCTTCTCCCCAAACGCTTGCTGGGGCGAATGGCATCTACACCTCGGGAGGTCTGAATGGTGACGTCGGCATCGGTGCTCGAATCGAACTCCCAATCGGCCCCATCCGCATCGACTGGGGCTACCCCATCATGACCGACTCTTGGAACAGGACGAGCGGTCAGTTCCAATTTAATGTTGGCTACACCTTCTGACCTTGCTGTAGTAATGCAAATTCTTCCTTCACCCGTGAACTCCATCGCCCGCACCCTTCTTCTTTCTTTTGCCCTGCTGATCGCTTGGGCTGGTTTTGCCAATGCCCAGGTCAAAATCGGCACCGTCGACATGAACCGTGTCTTCAGCGAGTATTACAAGACCAAGGATGCACAGTCCAAATACTCCGAGGCAGAGAAAGCTGCCAACGACGATCTCAACGGCCGCGTGGAAACTCTCAAGAAGAGCATGCAGGAGATCAGTCAGGCCAACAGCGATCTTCAGAAGCAGAACCTTTCCAAGGATGATCTGGAGGCCAAGCGCAAGGAACTTCAGCCCAAGATCGAGGCCGCTCGCACGCTCGACCGCGAGATCGCTGATTTCCGTTCCACCAAGCAGAAGGCCCTTCAGGATCAGTTCCTGCGCATGCGCAAGGACATCGTTGACGACATCATGAAGACCGTGAACGACATCGTGAAGGCCAAGGGCTTCGACGTTGTTTTTGACAAGTCGGGTCTGAGTGCCGGAGCCGTTCCCGTGGTGCTTTACTCCCGGGATGATCTTGATTTCAGCTCCGAGGTCACGGCTGCTCTCAACAAGAACGCCCCTGCCAAGGCTGCCAAGTAACCGGGCTTTGGTGGATTTTGTTGGGTTTTCCGGATGAGACTGAGCGAACTCTCGGCTCTTGTCGGAGCAAGTTTCGACGCCAGTTACGGCGATCCGGAGATCACCGGCGTCGCTTCGCTTCAGGAGGCTCGGGAAGGGGATGTCACGTTTTTTTCCAATCCCCGCTACCTGGCCCAACTCCGTGCATCCAAGGCCTCTGCGGTAATCGTTCCTTCGGGATTCGAGGAACAGATTACCCCTGTTCTACTTCGCGTGGAGAATCCCTCTGCGGCCTTCGCTACCGCTGTGGCTGCCTTTGCTCCCAAGGAAATCATTCCAGCCGTAGGCGTTCATCCTTCGGCCGTGGTTGATCCCTCTGTCGTTCTGGGCGACGGGGTTTCCATTGGCCCTAATGCCGTGATCGAGTCCGGTGTTGTCATCGGCAATGGTACAATCATCGATTCGGGATGTCTGATCGGCACGGGGGTTCGCCTTGGAAAGGAATGCCGTCTTTATCAAGGTGCGATCATCCGGGAGCGTTGCCAACTCGGGGATCGAGTGATCCTGCAACCCGGTGCGGTCATTGGATCGTGCGGATTCGGCTACGAGTTTCAGCGTGGGCGTCACGTGAAGATTCCCCAGACCGGAATCGTCGAGATCGGCAATGATGTGGAGATCGGGGCCAATACCACTATCGATCGTGCCCGATTCGGGCGCACCGTGATCGGGGAGGGGAGCAAGATCGACAACCTTGTCCAGATCGCCCACAACGTGCAGGTCGGGCCCCACACCATTATCTGTTCTCAGGTTGGCATTGCCGGAAGCACTCGCATCGGTGCTTATGTTACGCTGGCCGGGCAGGTGGGCCTTGCGGGGCACATCGACATCGGGGATAAAGCCGTGATTGGGGCTCAGTCCGGGCTTTCGAAGAATGTTCCTGCGGAAAGCATGGTGATTGGAGCGCCCGCTAAGCCAATGAAGGAGTGGAAGCAGAGTAATTTCTATATCTCCCAACTCGGCAAACTCTACGAGCGGGTGAAGGAGTTGGAGGGGAAACTCAACGGGTAATTGGTGATAGGGAATGGGTGATGGGGAGCAAAAAAAGGCTCCTAAATATTCAGTGAGTGATCTCCTCTATTCCTAGGTAGCAACTCAGGGAAGTTGCCAAGATGTCCTCCCAATAACCGATCACTGATTCACGATTACCTGGCAGGAATCAGCCTTGCAGGGATTCCTGTCCCCTCCCTATATTGTGCGTTACTAACCCCAAACCGCCCCCGGGCCCCAATCCCTTGTATAACCAGAACGAAAAAGTCGAACCGATTGATGTAGCCGAGGAGATCTCCCGCTCCTTCCTCGATTACTCGATGTCGGTCATCATTTCCCGCGCGCTGCCCGATGCACGCGATGGCCTGAAGCCTTCTCAGCGCCGCATTCTCTTCGCCATGAGCGAGCTCGGTGTCATGCCGACCCGAAAGCACCTCAAGTGCGCCAAGATCGTCGGTGAGACCATGGGTAACTATCACCCCCACGGCGACCAGGCGATCTACCCGACCCTCGTGCACATGGCCCAACCTTGGGCGATGCGCGAGACCCTTATCGAGGGACAGGGGAACTTCGGATCTGTTGAGGGTGATCCTCCGGCCTCGATGCGTTACACGGAGGCTCGCCTGCGTCCTCTCGGCGCCGTCCTTATGGAGGACATGGACCATGACACGGTCGATTTCGTCCCGAACTACGACGATACCCGCGAGGAACCAACCGTCTTCCCCGCCTCGATCCCGAATCTCCTAGTCAACGGCGGAACAGGCATCGCCGTCGGCATGGCGACCAACATCCCGCCGCACAATCTCGGCGAAACCATCGACGCCGTCTGCGCCCAGGTCGACAACCCCGACATCACGATCGACCAGCTGATGAAGCACATCAAGGGGCCCGACTTCCCGACGGGTTGCCAGCTCTGCGGTGTCGGCGGCATCAGGCAGTACTTCGAGACGGGACGCGGTTCCGTGAAAGTCCGCGGCCGTGCCGGCGTGGAGGAGATCAAGGGTGGACGGGAGCAGATCGTTATCACCGAGATCCCCTACAACGTCAACCGCGCCACCCTCGTCGAGAGGATTGCCGGTCTGGTGAACGAGAAGATCATCACCGACATCAGCGCCATTCGCGATGAGTCTGACGAGAACACCCGCGTGGTCATTGAGCTCAAGCGCGACGCCATCCCCAAGGTTGTCATCAACAACCTCTACAAGCACACCGCACTCGAGTCCTCCTTCTCGATCTCGATGCTGGCCATCGATCGCGGTCGGCCAAAGCTCCTCTCGCTGAAGGAAGCCATCGCCTGCTTCATCGAGCACCGCCGCGAGGTCATCTTGCGCCGTACCCGCTTCCTTCTCCGCGAGGCCGAGGCCCGCGCCGAGAAGCTCGAGGGCTACCTAATCGCTCTCGCGAATCTTGATAACTTCATCAAGATCATCCGCGATTCCGCCAATCGCGATGAGGCCCGCACCCGCTTGCTTGCTCTCAGCTTCAGCAAGAAGGAAATCGAGAAATTCGGCATCCTCCTGCGCCACGAATCCCGTCTCAACGACAAGGGGCAGTATTGCTTCAGTGAGCCCCAGGCCGATGCCATTCTTGAGCTGCGCCTCTACCAGTTGACCGGACTCGAGCGAGACAAACTCAATGCCGAGTATCAGGAGCTTCTCAAGACCATCAAGGACCTCCTAGACATTCTGGCCCGAGAGGAGCGCGTCCTCTCGATTATCAAGGCCGAGCTCAAGGCGATCCGGGACAAGCACGCCGGTCCCCGCCTCACCGAACTCGTTCCCGAAGAGGGTGAGATCTCCATCGAGGACCTTATCGCCAACGAGGGATGTATCATCACCGTCACGCATAAGGGACTCATCAAGCGCACCGCCGTGAGCGCCTACAGGTCGCAGAAGCGCGGCGGCAAGGGGGTCATCGGCATGACCACCAAGGAGGCGCAGAACGACACCGAGGATGATGACTTCGTGGAGCATCTCTTCACCGCCAGCACGCACGACTACCTGGTCTTTTTCACAAAGACCGGTCGCTGCTATGTGGAGCGCGTTTACGAGATTCCCGAGATGAGCCGCACGGCCAAGGGGAAATCGATCGCGAATATTTTGAATTTCCAGTCCGGCGAACAGATTGCGGCCACCATGCGTATCGAATCAACCACGAGTGGCGGTGCCGGTGGTGTGGAGACCACCTGGAATCCCGAGAAGCACATTCTCTTCGCCACCCGAAGTGGTATCGTGAAGAAGTCGAATCTCGGTGACTTCGCCAACATCCGCAAGGGAGGCATTATCGCCATCAAGATCGAGGAGGATGACGAACTCATATCCGCCGTCCTGACCGAGGGCCATGATGAGGTCGTCCTCGTTACCCGCGAGGGAATGAGCATCCGCTTCAGCGAGGAGGAACTCCGCGATCAGGCCCGCGCCACGGTCGGAGTCTGGGGCATCCGTCCCGATAAGGGCGACTATGTCGTCTCCGCAAGCCTTGTCCGCAGTGACGCGACCCTTCTGGTGGCCGGTGACAACGGCATCGGCAAGCGCACCCCCTTCGAGGATTACCGCAAGCAGTCACGCGGCGGAAAAGGAGTCATCACCATGAAGACCGGCGAAAAGACGGGACTTGTGGTTGGAGCTCTCACGGTCACGGATGATGATGAACTGATGCTGATCACCAGCGGTGGTCAGATGGTCCGCACCCGTGTGTCCGAAATCCGCGAGGCGGGTCGTAACACCATGGGTGTAAAGCTCATCGGCCTGCCCGAGGGAGAGAAACTTCAGCGCATTGCGCCCGTCGTCTCCCAAAAAGAAGACGAAGCGGTAGAAGGCTAGGTCTTGTAAGTTCTAGCGTCGTTGCCTTGCGCTGGCCGTAGATTTGCTACGGCTTACGCTTGGGCGTCTGGCTATTTCCTTAAGATACCGTCGCCCTGAAGAGCCGGCGAACTAGCGCTTGGGCGGTTGATTAATAGGCATCTCAAGCAGGTGCAGAAAATTCTTTTTAAGGGGATTTAAAAAAATAACCGCAACTTTTTGGCGGTAATGGTGTTGATCTGATTGCAGATATTCAACAACCCCTGCAAACAAAACCCCATGAAAACCGTACAAAACAAGACATACTTTACAGGCCTAGCTGGTGCCGTACTTGCGGTAACTCTCTTTTGCCTGCCGTCCGTCACCCCGGCTCATGCCGAAGAGAGTTCCGCCGGAAGCTCCGTAGCGCTTCCTGTGGATGCTCAATTGGTTTCCCTTCTAAAGCAGGCATATACTCTCCTTGACCACGGACGCGGAGCATATGATGGACACAGGGCTCGTGCACTTGCCGACATCAATAGGACGTTGGCATGCTATAACGATCACTATAACAACACTGTTCCGAGAGGTCTTGGACATACCTCACTAACCAAGCAAGCAATCGGTCAGGCAAAATCTCTACTGGAGCAAGCTTTAGCAAGAGCGCCAAAGGATAGTGAACATCAAAAATTGATCGAGCAGGCGATTAACCAGACAGATCAGTGCCTTGCTTTCCATGGTGCCTATTAAGGCTAACGGAAAATTGCTGATAATTCCTCAAGCCCCATCCTCCTTAAAATAAAAGCGGGATGGGGTTTCT
Source organism: Pseudomonadota bacterium (assembly GCA_009928265.1). GTDB lineage: Bacteria > Verrucomicrobiota > Verrucomicrobiia > Chthoniobacterales > UBA6821 > UBA6821. Next base: position 15,701 of record RFPR01000023.1, read on the forward strand.
TTAATTGGCCCGATTGTTTTGATGCAAAAGAAAAGGCGACCCGTGTGGGTCGCCTTTCGGTGACGAACTAAAGTATCCGCTTACTTCATCAGCAGGGAGGCGCGGGAGCGCTTGATCTCCTTGGTGATCTTGCGGTGGATGTGGGCGGCCACACCGGTCATGCGGCGGGGAAGGATCTTGCCAGCCTCAGTCGTGAATTTCTTGAGGAGTTCGGGATTCTTGTAGTCGATCGCTTCGGTGGAGATGTCCAACCGGCGGCGGGGCATCATGCGGTTCGCCTTGCGGAAATTGCGGCTGCGCTGCGGGGTCTTGGGTGTGCTCATGGTTGAAAAGCGGTGAAGTCGCGTCCCTTACTTGGTCTCGCGGTGGAGGGTGTGGCGCTTGAGATTGGGATTGTACTTCTTTTTCTCAAGGCGGCCCGGTGTGTTGAGGCTTTTCTTGTTACGGGTCGAAATGTAACGGGAGACCGGCTTGCCTTCGGCAACGGCTTCGGTGCACTCGAGGATGATGATGTCGCGTGGCATGGGAAATGTCGGTTGGTGTCGGTGTTAGCTTTCGGTGGTCTCTTCCTCTTCGGACTCGCCCTCTTCCTCCTCGGTCAGGCCGAACAGGGAGTTGATCTGGGGACGGACGCTGTGGTGGTGCTGGCGCTTTTCCAGCTCTGCCTGGCAGTCCACCGTGTAGCGGGTGAAGGGAAGGGCTTCGAGGCGGTCGTGCTTGATCGGCTTTTGGCAGAGCTCGCAGACGCCGTAAGATCCATCCTCGATTCTTTTGAGGGCCTCGTCAATCTCATAGAGAGATCCCTGCTCTTTGGAGAGCATGCTGAGGGCAAAATCGCGGTCATAGGCGTCACTGCCGGCATCGGCTTGGTGCATGCCAAAAGCTGAGGTCTCGCTGCCGGCATGGAGGTTGCCGCGGGCTACCCCGCTCATGGAGTCAAGGAGCATGTCCTTGAGGTCGAGGAGGCGCTTGTGCTGCTTGGTCAGGAAAGGAGTGAGCTTCAGGTTCTTGTTAACCTTGGGCTTCTGCACGAACTGCTGGGCCAGGACGCGGCTATTGGAGGAACTAGCGACCGCCTTCTTGGCCGGAGCCTTTTTGACAACTGCTTTCTTGGCGAGGGCCGCAGCTTTGACTGGAGCTTTCTTAGCTGGGGCCTTGACCTTGGAAGCGAGCTTTTTTGGGGCCGCTTTCTTTGCAACGGGCTTTGAGATCTTCTTGACCGGGGCCTTTTTTGGAGCCGGCTTCTTGACGGCAGGCTTTTTGGCCACCGCTTTTTTGACGACGGGTTTGGAAGCCTTTTTAACCGGGGCTTTCTTTGCAGGAGCCTTCTTTACCGGTTTGGAGGCCTGTTTGACGGGCTTCTTGGCGGCTTTTGCGGGTGCTTTTTTGGCGGGTTTCTTGGCCATGGGGCTGGGGAAAATCGTGGTTTTGTTCTCTTGGGGGATTTTTGAGGGAGGGGCTTGTTACCCCTCCCCACGACATCCCGCAAGAGAAATCGCTCGGAATTCAGTGCCCTTGGCTGGAAAGAAGGAGGTATGCCAGTAGTCCCAGACGAAAACTCCAAAGCAGGGTACGGATCCAGTTGGTCGCAACAAGTCTGCGGATGGCCGCCTCATCATGGCGTTTTTCCAGTAATCCGTGGAGTGGGACCTGGATCAGGAAGGTGCTGGCCCAGATCAGTGCGAGGAATCCCAAGGTTGCCAGATAGGTGTAGGTGAATGCGACGGGAACACCGAGCAGGGGGAGGGCGGCTGCGGAGGCCAGTTCGAGGAGCATCAACGGGGCAACCACCAAGCCTGTGCGGGTCGTGTGGGCCTGCTCATAGAGGGTGAATCCATCTGATGGGATCCTGCCAAAGAGGGGGTAATGAACGATCTGCACGAACCAGATGATGCCGGTCATCAGGGCGGTGGCCGTGAATTGGATCAGCAGGATGGCTTCGGTCGAGGGGATCATCTGCTTTGAAGGTATCCGCTGGATCGGTGGTTGTAGAGTGAAGATCGCTTCCCTAAGATTCTAGGTTTCCGATCATGCAACCCCTTCCCGGCTTCCGCGACCTCTATCCCGGGGATTTCGCGCGCCGGAATTATCTGACCAGCCGATGGAGGGAGACCGCGCGCCGATATGGTTTCGTCGAGTTCGACGGGCCGACGCTGGAGCCGACCGATCTCTATCGCAAGAAGAACAGCGGCGGGGAAATCCTGGGACAGCTTTACGAGTTCACCGACAAGGGTGAGCGTGACGTCTCGCTCCGTCCCGAGGTGACCCCCACTCTGGCCCGCATGATCGCCGCGCGGCACAGGGATTTTCCCAAGCCCCTCCGCTGGTTCAATGTGGGCACCTGTTTCCGTTACGAGCGCCAGCAGAGGGGCCGCCTGCGCGAGTTCCTGCAGTTCAACTGCGACCTCGTCGGCGACGCCTCGCCAGCAGCCGATGCCGAGGTGGTGGCCCTCCTGATTGATCTGCTCCGCTCCTTCGGGCTCACGGAGCAGGATTTCGCCATCCGACTCAGCGATCGATCCGCATGGCAGAGCTTCATGTCTGGGCACGGGGTGCCCCAAGAGAAGGCGGGAGAATTTCTCCAGATCGTCGATCGGATGGAGAAGATGCCGGAGGAGAAGACCGCTGCCCTCCTGGCCCCTTTTGGCGTGGCGCTGGCCACAGTGAAAGACTTCATCGAGAAGGCCGAGATTCCAGCGCTTGAGCCCTTGCTCTCCGATCTTGAGGCTCGTGGCCTGCGGTCGTTCGTTCGTCCAGACCTCGGGGTGGTCCGAGGTCTCGCCTACTACACGGGAGTGGTATTCGAGGCCTTTGCACTGCATGGAGGCCTGCGCGCCATTGCCGGAGGCGGTCGCTACGACCGCCTGCTCTCCGATCTGAGCGACGGTCAGGCCGATCTCCCTGCCGTGGGCTTCGGCATGGGTGATGCCGTCCTGCTAGAACTGCTGGGAGAATGTCCTTCCGCCAAGGCTCGTGAGGAGGCCGCCCTCAAGGCCGATGCCGCCGTGCAGCTCTATCTCGTGATCGCCTCTGAGGAACACCGTGCCGAGGCGTTGGGCTTAGCCCAGCTACTCCGAGAATCTGGGTGGCGCGTGGCCTACCCTCTTGCAGAGGAAAAAGTCGGCAAGCAGTTTGGCACGGCAGAATCCTCCGGAGCCACCCATGCCATCGTCGTGGGTTCGGAGTGGCCGACGCTCAAGGTCAAGCGATTAGCCGACCGCCACGAGGAATCGGTTCCAAAAGATTCCATCCTCGCTTGGTTGGCAAATACCCGTTCCTAGTTTTCTTTCCTGACAGTATTCAGCCTTCAGCCTAAACACCTTTCTTTCCCATGCATTACCGTGACTGCTCCTGCGGCGCCCTGCGCCCCTCCGATAT
>RFPR01000221.1 GCA_009928265.1 Pseudomonadota bacterium
TGTCAAGTAATTTGCGCACCAGGTAGTCGCAAATTCGTGGCCATTGCCGGGTACTCCGGCATCGTTTAGGAATTCGATCTGCGGCAGGAGAAAGCCCGCCTGCTGCGATCGGATCTTGGCATAATTGGATCCCGTGGAGACATCAGCGTTGTAGCTGGCCTCCAATGTCTTGCTGACGTACAGGGCGACGTCATTACTCAAATATTGCGGCATAGTGCCTCCTTAGCAAGGGTCAAAGGTTATCTGCCCTACGGCGAAGTGCAAAAGCTCGCCGCCATATACATTCAGGTCTATTGTCCATCGAATCGGTGAACGTCGTTTAAGTGCAGCCGGTAAGGTCGCAACGTCATCAAATGCAGCCGCGATCGCGTCCAGCTCAAGATTAAAGCTCAGGTCACTATTAGCCGTCTTGTTGCCGGTTGCGTGATAGTGCAAGCCCCAGACGTCATATGACCAGGTACGCTCAACACATCGCATTGCCACCTCGCGCCCTTCATCCGCAGTGCGAGTGATCACGTATCCGTGTACTCGATTGGAATCTGACGCGCTTCGCAGACTGCCCGGCCACATATCCTGCTTGATACCAAGCGCCCACCACGGAAAGACGACGGCCAGCGGTGCGGCCGTGGTGATCACGCTTTCAATGGCAGTCCTGATTTGTGCGTCAGTGTAAGTACTCATATCGGCCTGTTGATTCGTGCCTGACCGAGGATCCCGCGAAACTGATCGCGCACCTTCTCAAGAGCTGGCTCGACGTATGGACGCGCCGCCATCCGGATCGTCCCAAACTCCAAATAAGCTGCATACTCGGCATTGACCGTCACTTCGGCCATCGTCGGCGACTGCATTCCGAAATTGATCGACCCGGCAAGATTGCCCGTGTCGATAGCAGGTGCCTCGCCCGGTGCCGATGCAACGTGTATCGCCCTCCTGCCGCGACGATATGCGCGGCCCGACTTTGGCAGGCTCATTAGCCGCTTCATCTCGCCCACGACTCCGGCGGCCATTGCTCGCAGGATAGGCCCGGCCTGATCGCCGATCTGCTGTGCAGCTTGCGGCGTAATATCGACTGTAAAGCGTAATGGATCAGTCATTGGCGGGCTCCGTGCTATTCTCGACCGGCTGGCAATTAAGTATCCAGCCCGCGCCCAGCTGCTGCATTGGCTTGAGGCTGGCAACACGGTAGCTGAATGTCCGACCCTTTGCACTGATCGTGACCTTTGTCCCGACGTGCAAGTGATGATCCGTCTTCCACGGTGTCACCTCAGCTGACAGCCAGATGTTGACGTTGCCATTGCGATCGGCCGTGGTCGAATTGTCGCGCTGTGCGTGCCAGCCCGAGCGGGTTGAGAAGATCTCAGACTCACCGGCGGCTGGCGTGATCTTGTAGAAAGTCAGACTGGCCGACCCTCCGTAGAAGGCGGTGCGCATCTGATTCAGTGTACGAGCATCCAGCAGATTCACGCTCTCACCAGCCTTTCACCGACCAGCATACCGCTTACCATCTGACGTACCGCGACAGGAAGCTCACCGCTCCGGGCTGTCGTGCCATATTCGATCGTCACACCATCGGCCACGAATCGCTTGATCTGCTGACCTTCGCTCGACTCAAAGCCTTCGAGGTATGCGATGGCCAGCTCGCACTGTGCATCCTTGATAATCTGCGGAACGCTGTCGCCGGGGTAGTAGTCCCCGAAGAACCCCAGGGTATTATTCGCGTAGTAGCCCAGCGTGTAGCTCCCGACTCCAACCAGGCTGGAATCACGTACCGGCACCTCAAGGCGGGGCCACGCCAGAGCCTGATTGCCATCCGCCTTGCCACCGCGCCAGTTCAGCCGGTTCAGTCGTTTGGCGGCCATCACCAGCGATCGCACCTTGTCATCGGGACTGGCCGCGTCGAAGGCGTCAGCGTTGATCCGATTCAGATCACGATAAGCAGCATACTCCGCCAGCGTGACATACGAGTTGCTGTCGGATGCGCCCACGGTTGTGATGATGCTGTCAGCGTTTAGTGGCATAGTCTGGCCTCAGGGATATGGTTTCTTAGGCCTGCTTTGGCCGTGGCTTCGGTTTTGGTTTGTTGCCCATAGTTACCCCCTCCTCTGTCTCTTCGGTTGATTGTGCGCCGTTCTCGACAATCCGCCACCCGGCCGCCATCCAGCTCTCGGCTTCGTCAGGATGAACGTCAGCGGTCAGCGGGCCTTCCTGCCCCAGCTCTTCGCGCCACATTCGTATCAACTTCTCTGCCATCTATCCTCCTCGAATGGAGCGGCGAGCGATGATTGCTCACCACCCGCCATCCCGCACCTAGCCGATCAGCGTCGCAATGTGCGCCGACTTGACCGCCTCGACACCCCACGCCATACCGACCTCGTAGGAGATCT
>RFPR01000222.1 GCA_009928265.1 Pseudomonadota bacterium
CATGAAGAAGAGCATGATGACGAAGACGACATCGACCATCGGCGCGATCTGGAACCCGAGGGTTCCGTCATCCTCGTTGACAAAGGGTTTCACAGGGGGCGGGGATTGGTGGCGGAGTGTGGTTTCGTCAGTCGCGGTTGACCGAGGAGAAGGAGATGTCGGAGATCCCCGCCTCGGCCCCCGCATTCATGGCCTGGGAGACAAACAACGCCGGGACATCACGGTCGGCCCGGATGACGAGGCGGAACTCGGGGTTCTGCCCCGGCTTGGCGGCGGCTGTCTGCTCACCGAGCGCCTTGGCCGCCTTGAGCGGTTCGATGAACTCGGATGACTTGGCGTAGAGGTGGTCCTGGAAGTTGAAGGTGGCCGTGCTGGAGGCCGCATCCCAGCGGACATTCACGACGGCCTCGGCGCGGGAATCGTCCTTCTTGGCTGCCTCGGGAGCGATCGGCAGCTTGATGGTCTTGTCGATGTTGAGCACCTGGGCGGAGGTGATGACCATGAAGAAGATGAGGATGACCAGCAGGACATCCACCATGGGTGCGATCTGAAAATCAGGCTCCCCCTTCTCAAGTCCTCCTCCTCCTCCTGCCATGGCGTGGTGCGGCTGAAGGGGTTAGGCCGCAGCGGTCTCTGCGGCGGGCTCCTCGGCGGCAGGTTCCTCGTAGGAGACCCAGTTGGGGACGTTCGCGTAGATCTCCTCACCGCTGATGTGAACGCCGGCAAGGACATCATAGGGCATCTTGCGGAAGAGTTGGTTGATGATGTCCTGAATGTGGTGCATCGCAGAGGTAGCGCGACTCCGCAGGTAATAGAACATCCCAAACGCCGGAATCGCGATCACGAGACCACTTGCTGTGGCGACTAGCACTTCTCCAATAGCCCCCGAGAGACTGGCGGGATCGCCGATGCCAGAACTCCCCAGCGTGCTGAACGCCTTGATCATGCCTGTAACCGTTCCGAGCAGACCGATCATGGGGGTCACCACGCCGATGACCGAGAGGTAGTTGATCTGGGTGCCCATGGCGGCGCTTTCCTTGTGCATTTCGGAAATCATGCCCTCCTCCACCATCGTCTTGCCGTCGCCGAGCAGTGAAATGCCCACCCGGAGCACGTTGGTGAGAGGTGACTTGTTATCACGGCAGAAGGTGTAGGCCCCTACATAATCGCCGGACTGGAAAAGGCGCTTCACCTCGGCCTCGTAGGCTGGAGGGGAGGTCTTCTTGATAGAGGTGTTCCTGACTCCGTCGGTGGAAAGATAAACCGTCAGGACCGACATGACGCCGATCGGCACCATGACCCAGCCTCCCTCAACAAGGGTTTCCAATAATGACTTCGAGTGGGGCTTGGCATCCTTTTTAGCTTCCTCGGCCGAAGCGATCGCGGTGCCGAGGAGGAGAAAGACGCACAAGAACATCAGGAGATGGGGATGACGTTTGTTCATGGATTGGCAGATGCGGGGTGACTTCAAGTTAGGTTTATTACAACTGAAATCAAGGATGAGCATTGATCTCGACTTTCTTTTTGGCAGCTGGGGCCTGCGGGGAATCGGGCCAGTCCTTTATGATCTCATCGTAGCACTGAGCGGAGCGTTTCTCGTCCTTGAGGCCGACATAGGCCTCTGCGGCACCTGCCAGCCCGGTAGACTGCAGGAGACTCACCGAGGGGTAGAAGATCTTGATGGTAAGGAATGCGCGGATTGCGCCCGTAAAATCCTTTTTCTGAAGCAGTGCCTTTCCCAGAACGAGTTGGGCGAGTGCAGACCCCTGATCCCCGCCGATTCTTGGCAGAGCATTGGCTCCGACAAGAACCGCCTGGAGGTCTGAGGACTTCAGGGGCGAGAAGAGTGCGCCGGCTCTTGAAAGTGATTCCATGGAGGGATTCTTCAATGCGCCGATCTGACGCGCGAGATCGGCGCATTCGGTATCATTACCTGAGGCAGCCAAAGAGAGCAGTCGCAGGCGGGCCATCTCGGGCCACCAGGATCCAGGAATGTCTTTCAGATCGCCTTGCTTGGCCACGAAGTCACCCGTGAGCTTGAGTACCTCCGCCGCGTTCCCCTTGGCAGCTGCAGCGATCGCTTTGGCGAGTTCGGGCGGTTCGGGAAAAGCTACCTTGGCGATGAGTGAGATCGGGAGTCCCATTTCGACGGCACTGGTGCCGCCCTCCATGGTCATCTTGATCATGATCATTTCCCCGGATCTCCTGATTGTGGAGTTGGGGTAAGTCTGCCCGTCCGTGGTGGTGATGTCCTGAGCATGCAGCGTCTCCGCCATGCAGACCGATAGCAAGCAGAGGATAGTAGTCAGGAATCGCGGGCTCATGGTTACGAAGAGGGAACGGGGGACGCGGTTGGATTCGGTGATATGC
>RFPR01000223.1 GCA_009928265.1 Pseudomonadota bacterium
CTTTCCGTCGCCGTCGAGGTCTGCGACGACGATGTCGCGCGGATCCGAAGGCCCAGGGAATTCGCTCTTCATCTCGAACGTGCCATCGCCCTTGCCGCGCAGGACGGTCACGCCGCCCCCGGACGTCGCGGTGACGAGATCGACCTTTCCGTCGCCGTCGAGGTCGCGCGTCGTGAGGGTACGGAGGACTTGCTTGGTCACGTACTGCACGGGGGCCTGAAACGTCCCGTCGCCCTTCGCAAGGAGGACGTGGATGTCCCCCGCGAAGATGGTGGAAGCATCGGAAGCGACCGCGAGGTCGATCTCCGGATTCCCCTCCGGAATCACTGGAGCACCGCGGGAAAAACCCGCATCACCGTTGCCGACCAGGAACTCGCTTTCGAGACGGTCGGACCGGGAGAGACGATCGAGGTCCCGACCCGCGTGCGACTGAACCGCGAAACCGAAGGGCGGATCCGGATCCCGATCCGGATCGAGACCGAAGGCCGCCCGCGCCTTCCCTTTGGGAAGCGGCGCGCCGAGATCACGCCGGACCGGCGTTCCGGTCACCGTGCAGGCACGACCCGGGAACGAGGCCTCGCAGCGCTGGATCCCGAGCAGGACCCGATCCGCCCATCGCGAGGCGAGCCGGTTTGCCCTTCCTGCGATGGCATTGGATTCGTGAAGGAAGCACGGGATGCCCGCTGTCCTGGCCGCCAGCAGGGGTGCGGCCGAGGTGAACCCCCCCATGCCGAGAACGGCAACTGGGCGGTAGCGCGAGTAGAGCTGGCGGCAGGTCGAAAAACTGTCCCAGGAGCGCTTGAGGAAGCGAGGAAATGCGGGCGAGAGAACCGCGGGCATCCCGATCGAGGGAAGCTTCTCACGGCGGAATTGGGGATGCTCCCGAAGGGCGACCGCGTCGATCTCTTTCTCCGAAACCAGGAGCAGAACCTCGTGGCCGCGTTGATGGAGTTCCTCCGCGACGGCAAGGCCCGGAAAGAGATGTCCCCCGGTGCCGCCGCAAGCGATGACAAACTGTTTCGGAACTGCCATGACTCCTGGTCTAGATGCGCGGAACGGGACGGGACGCTAGGACGACCTGACGGCGCGTGGTCACGGCGATCGGGGCGCCGGTGCGGTGAATATTGACGAGGATTCCTATCATGAAAAGGGAGACCGCCAGATTGCTGCCCCCGTAGCTGATAAAGGGAAGCGGCATCCCCTTGTTCGGAAGCAACGAGGTGGTCATGCCGATATTGACTGCTGCCTGCAGGGAGATCAACAGGAGGATTCCCGTTGCAAGCAGTTTCCCGAAGCGGTCCTTGGCATTGGAGGCGATGAGACCCCCCGAGAGGATGATCAGGATGAATCCAAAGACGACGAGCCAGGTAAAGCGGAGTCCAAGCTCTTCTCCGATCATCGGGAAGATGAAATCGGTATGGGCATAGGGCAAATACAGCATCTTCTGCCTTCCCTCTCCCAGGCCGAGTCCCTCGAATCCGCCGGATCCGAAGGCGATGAGAGCCTGCCATTGCTGAAGCCCCTTTCCGAGCTGATCCTGCTCCGGATGAAGAAAACTGGTCAACCGGGCATAGCGCTCCGGAATGAAGCAGGCAATGCCCAGAATGCCGCCGATTCCCAGACCGGCGAGTGCTCCGATGAACCATTTGTTGGCGCCTGCCACAAAGCAGATTCCGACGGCCGTGGCACCAATCAGGGCCGTAGTCCCGAGATCCACCTCGGCACCGATAAGCCCCAACAGTACTGAAATCGAGCCAATCGGGATAACAAGACCCTGCAGGAATCGAGATGGGTCAACCTCCTCCCTTGAAAACCACCAGCACAGGAAGAAGAGGGCGCCTATCTTGCCCAGCTCACTGGGCTGGAAGGGCATGATGCCGAGATTGATCCATCGGTGCGAGCCGTTGATCCGCATACCGACGTGCGGCACGAAACAGAGCGCTAGCAGCACCATCGAGAGCACGAACCAGATTTTCCAGGTGCGTTGCCAGAAATGATAGTCCGTCATCGCACCCACCACGCAGGCACCCGCCCCGATGACCAACCAGAAGGCATCCTTCTTTACGAAGTAGTAGATGTCACCGTGGCTCTCTTGGGCAAAGGCGCTCGTGCTGAAGAGCATGACCACGCCGAGAGCGACCAAACCCACCACCGACAGGAGGAGCAGGTAGATTCCTTGGCGTTGCATGATTCCTCCGGTTTGGGGAATTACGTGTTATCTGGCGGTCTTGGCCTTCCCTGCCGTGGCGGGAATCTTGAGCATCTGCCCAATCTGGATCTTCTTGGGATCAGTAATTCCGTTGGCCTTCATCAGTTCGTCAGGAGTGATCTTGAATTTCTTGGCGATCTTGTA
>RFPR01000224.1 GCA_009928265.1 Pseudomonadota bacterium
GAACCCGAGAAGCGGTAAACCGCGAAACGCGACGCCGGTTTGGTGCTGACGTTGAGATCCGGGTTGGATGGGGCGGGGACCCCATGCTCGGCGACTGCCTTGGGAACGACAAAGCTCATCGTGCCCGATTCCGTGCCGCTCATCAGCACGGGTGTAGTCATGGCGATCTTCTCGGAACGATCATTCTTTCCCTCGATGAATCGGAAAAGCTTCATGAAGGCGCCATCCTGTCCTCGGTGAGGCATCGGAGCTGAGACAACGGTCAGCGAGGGGTAATCCCGGATCTCGAAAGCTCCGTCCGAGGAGATCACCCCGTAGATCGGGGATTCATAGGAGGCCATCAGTTCGACGGGTAAAAGTGACAACACAAGAAAGGGGAGGAGCCGCATAAGTCCACTTCACGACAGGAATGACTTACAGTCAAAGGCGTATGACTTGTAAGAAACGGTACTTCTGGAACAAAAACCCACCGAAAGAGGAATAAAAAGAAAGTGCAGCCATGAGGAGTCGAACCTCAAACCTTCTGATCCGTAGTCAGATGCTCTATCCAATTGAGCTATGGCTGCTTAAAGGGTTGGGAAATAAATCATATCCCATCCCTTAGGTCAAACCGGAATCGGGGGTTTCTTCCCGATTCCGGTTTGCGCTGCATTCTTCAGCGGATCGGCGTCGCCGTTCCCGATCCGAAAAGGGAGACTGCGGTCGACCCGATGGTGGAGGGGACTGCGGAGGTCACGCTGGTGCCGGTCGGGCCAGTGAGGGGGAGAGGTGTGCTCTTGAGCAACTCCCAGACCATCAGGCCGTCCAGTGGATTGACCTTATTGGCCAAGACATGCTTCGCGCTCCGCTCGACGGAGTAGGGGGCGTTGAGGATTTTCCCATACTGATCGAGTTGGATGACGGTGCCTACCTGATAGGCATCGGCATTTTTGGTCACAAGGATTGCTCCGCCCCAGGCTTCATTGGGAATCTCCAGTCCGATGGCCACGATCGTGGTGGCGGGCAGGAGCGAGCGGTACTGGTCGTAGGCGACCGTCGGGTCATAGTGCTGGTAGCCTGCGTCGTAGGCCATGACACCCACCAGATCCAGCAGGTCGCCTGCTTTTTGAGCGGCATAGGCTCCCGACGAGACCACCTTGCCGAAGGCGAGCCGCTCACGTCCGGCCGAGCCTCCCCAGTAGGAGATGCGGTTCGGGTTCGCGGGGTCGCTGACTGCCGAGGTGTAGTCGGCTCCTGTCGACCATGCTGCCAGTCCTAGCTCGCGGGCGCGTCCATCGACTTTGTTGGCCTGGTCGATGGCCTCCCTCATTGCCTGAATGGAGAGGGCATAAGCGGTGACATTGGCGGCGTCGGCGCCGTCTACCTCATAGTCGACATCGAGCCCGTCGAGTTTCAGATCGACCATGATCCTGGCAAGTGCGTCTCGGATTGGTGCCGTCGCGGCTCCGGCAGGCTTGCCGGCTTCCGAGGAAAGACCTCCCCAGTTGCCATAGGTAGCGCCGCCCACGGAGAGCAGGATGCGTCGGCCCTGCTGATGCAGGATACGGATGGACTGGACGATATCCGCGGGTGCGGAGGAGAAGCCCAGGCCTGTGCCCGACCATGTATTGGCGGCAAGGCCTGACCAGCTGAAGTTCGGCTGGGCAAAGGCGAGGCAGATATCGGTGTAGGGGGTCTTGCTGATCGCGGCTAGCTTGCTTGTATTGATGAGCTGCTCATCAGTCATCGGCGTGCCGCTGTATCCGGCGTAGTAGAAATAGCTCTCATACCAGCTCGGGAAGTATCCGATGAGTGTCCGGGCGCTGACTCCTGTGACAGAGCCGGGGACCGGCGTGGAAGCGGGAGTGGGTGAGGCACCGGGGCTTGGCACGGGGGTCGGTGTAGCAACAGGTGTGGATGAGGGAGTGGGCGCGGGGGTGGCCGTGGGGTTCGGTGTTGCCGTTGGGGTCGGTGTAGGAGTGGGGGTCGATGATGGGGTTGGCACCACGACCGAGAGGGGAATGGATACCCCATTCACCACGAGCTTGGTGGGCTTGGCGGGAGGAGCTCCATTGAAGGTGAATCCGACGGAGACAGATCCGCCTGCGGGGATCGAGCTATTCCAGGATGCCGGGGTGAGCTGATAGCCGCCGGATACGGCACCCACTGTGGCGTTCCAAGCAGAGCCGACCTTGTCGGTGGTGGAGAGGGCGGCGCTCCAAGTGGCCAAGGAGGTCGTACCGGTGTTGTTAATGATCAGGTTGGCGTTGTAACCGGTATCCCAGGCGGAGGTCACCTGAAAG
>RFPR01000225.1 GCA_009928265.1 Pseudomonadota bacterium
ACCACGGCGAAGAGCAGATCTCCCACTTCTTCGGTCAGTCGGTCGGTGACTCCCTCCTCCTTGCGGAGCGGGATCTCGGCTTCCACCTCGTCGGTCTCTTCGCGGATCTTCTCGACGACATCCTCGGGACGGCGCCAGTCGAAGCCAACCTTGGCGGCCTTCTTCTGGATTTTCTGAGCGCGGACGAGCGCGGGGAATCCAAGCGCCACGCCATCGAGATGGGAATGGACGGTGACGATCCCCTTGGCAGCACGTTCCCCTTTCTTGATCTCCTCCCATTGGGCGAGCACTTCACCACTGGTCTCCGCGGTGGTCTCGCCAAAGACATGGGGATGGCGACGGATGAGCTTCTCGTTGGCCATGGAGGCCACGGTCTCCAGACTGAAAGTTCCCTGCTCCGAGGCGATCTCGGTCTGCATGAGGATATTGATGAGCAGGTCCCCGAGTTCCTCCCCGACATCGTCGGGTGTGCCCCGCTCGATCGCATCGGCCACCTCGTGTGCCTCCTCGAGGAGCGAGGGGACGAGCGTCGTGCTAGTCTGCTCTCGATCCCAGGGGCAACCCCCTGGAGCTCGAAGTCGGGCGATCGTCTCCCGGAGCTGATCGACCGCGCTCATGCGGTGGTCAGCGCCCGCCCTCACGCCGGATCATGGCGCGGCGGGCTTTCTCAAGAGCGTCCCGCTCGGAAGCATCAAGGCTGCCGATTCCCTTGCGGGCGATCTTCTCTAGCAGGATGTCGAGCTGCTTCTCGGGATCGAAGGAGTCCTGTGGGGTCTGCGAGGCGGCAACACCCTTGGATCCGCGGCTGGCCGCGGAAAGGCCCCCGTTCTGAACGGAGAATCCGGCAGGGGTCGATTTCTTCCACGGGATTCTCCACGTGAAATTCTCAAGGAGGGGATCGCTGAATCCGGCCTTGCGCAGGAGAAGGACGGCGAGCGACGAGGTGCCAATCAGCACGACGATCTTGGCGAGTTGCTGATCGGCAAGCAGCTGGAGTACCGAGATGGCAAGCAGTCCCAGGAAGACCCAGCGGGCGGCCACCCCAAAGAAGAAGCGCGCGCCTGGGTGCATCGCCGTGAAGGCGGCGAAGATGGCAAAGTTGATTTCCTGTGCCCCGGCATAAGTCTGCGGACGGCCGGCGTATCCAAAGCCCTGGAGCAGCATCGGCCCGATGAGGATCAGTCCCGCATAGAGGATGGCGAAGCGCTTCCAACCGAGGCCGTTCTCCACTTCCTTGCCGAAATACCAAAGCATCAGCATCTCGAGGAGGAACCAGACGGAAGGAGCCGCGACAAAAGCGTAGGTGACGAGGCGCCAGATCTGACCATGCGCCACCGCCTCGCTGCTGTAGGTGAGCAGATCGATGAACGCGCGATGACCCGTCGCCAGAAGAATCGAGACCGCAATCATGGCGACGCTGTGCAGCGCAACGAGAAGAGTGATCAAACGAACGGGAAACTCACCGAGATGGAACAGGGGCTCCTCCTCACCGATGCGGAAAACGACGGACATCCCAAAAGATTACGCCCTCGGGAATGCGTCATCAAGTGACGAGTAGAGGATTGGGAGCTTGCGGCTAGGAGGTCGAAGCGTGGAAGGCAAGGAATCGGAGCGCATTGAGATATCCCCAGATCCTAACTCCAATTTCCCAATCCTATATCCCAACACGTTTTCAGCGTGTGCGGTAAAAAAGGACGGCCCCGATCGGATTTCTCCAATCGGGGCCGTTAAACCTGGCGACGTCCTACTCTCGCACCACAACCTATAGATGCACTACCATCGGGGCTGCAGCGTTTCACTTCCGTGTTCGGGATGGGAACGGGTGGGTCCACCGCGCTATGATCACCAGAGGACGGAACCAGTGAGCTTGCGCTCAGGATTCCGGGTCTCTGAAGACCCAGCATAGCCTTTGTCGTTTGTCAGGTTTTCAAGGAACGAACCGCGGGACCGGATCTTGCGATCCAATCCGCCAGTGTTCACTGACATCTGCAGATAGTAGTAAAAAATACCAAACATTTATGAGTCTGAGTCATGAAGGAATCCCTGCTTAAGGGGATTCCGGAATGAGCGTATTAAGCCGAACGATCATTAGTATTGCTAAGCTGAACACATTACTGTGCTTGTACCTGCAACCTATCAACGTGGTGGTCTACCACGGATCTTCAGGGAGAACTCATCTTGGGATAGGCTTGGCGCTTAGATGCTTTCAGCGCTTATCCTT
>RFPR01000226.1 GCA_009928265.1 Pseudomonadota bacterium
AGATGTGTATAAGAGACAGCTATATGTATTCCTTTAAATAATATATCAAATGATGATATTCCAATGATTGAAAAGAAATTATCCATCTCAAAAGAAAAAGAAGAAGATAAATATAAAAAAAACAAATTTTCGTTTTATCCAAAAGAGACGTTAACCTTTATCCGGAGAAAAGGAAAAGAACATGTTCTCTTTCCTTTTTCATGGGGTCTGCAATTTTTTGGAGACCAATATCGCACAAAACGCCAAGATTGTATATGTTTTCCATCTAATAAAGGACAAAAAAGAATAATAATAGACAATCACGCGGATTGTAGTGCATTAGATGCGTCAATATGTGCTTTTCAAGGGTCTCTACGTCCAGAACAGGAAATCATACAGGGTCAATGTATCCAATACCTGAATCAACATTCTTCTTGTATTTTAGCAGTATATCCGGGAGGGGGAAAATGCTTAGCTAAGGGAGAAAAAGTATTGTTAGCGAATGGATACACAAAGAAAGTGGAAGACCTTTCTTTAGATGATTTTTTATATGGAGATGATCATGAACCAAAACATATTCTTTCTCTGACAAAAGGACAAGAAGCTCTTTTTCGAGTATCCCATGCTTTTTTTCCCAATCAAAAAGAATTGCAATATACAGTAAATGAATCTCATATCTTGACAGTAATAGATATTCGTGACCATATTATGAAAGATAAACCAATCAATGATATAATACGGGATGGAGTCCAATATTTTTTAGGAGTGTATTATGATGTAGATGCATTAGGATTCAATTTACAATTTCATCGTAAATGGATCCAATCTTTTTTACGTCGTCATCCCCACAACCGATTTTCTACAAGAGAGTATTCATTTCTTTTTTCTATCGTGCTGAAATGCGGACTTTCTATCTCTTCCTTTTCTCAAGAGTCTTTTCAAGATAATGACAACAATAATAATGGAGAAAAAAAAAAAGATGAAAACGGTGAAACCTATTTTCGTATTGAAGACCCGTCCATGGTGTTACAAAATATGGAAACACGTGGATTTCAAACATATCCTATCATGATTGAAAAAATATCGGAACAAGGAACCTATTTTGGATTTGAATTAGATGGAAATGGACGATTTCTTTTATCTCAAGGAATATGCACACATAATACAATCACTTCCTTATCCATTGCCTCAAAAATTAAATTACGCACATTGATTTTTGTCAACAAATTGGTATTAATGGAACAGTGGAAACAATCCATATTATCTTGTTATGGTCCAAAAACCAAATATCAAGTAATTCAAGGAGGAAATACCATCATTGACCAAGATTGCCATTTTTATATCATGAATGCATTAAATTGTGACAAATATGATTTGTCAAGCCTGCGTGTTGGATTTGTGATTGTGGACGAATGCCATCTTATGATGACAAAAATTTTATCCAATGCTCTTTTTACAATTCAGCCAAGGTATCTTCTTGGATTGAGTGCCACTCCTTATCGATCCGACGGTTTTGATGTCTTATTAGAATTGTTTTTTGGATTGCATCGTGTGGTTCGACCTTTACATCGTCTTCATCATATTTTTGTAGTCAATACAAAAATAAAATTTCATATTGAAAAAGATGCAAGAGGAAATACTATCTGGAATTCAGCGATCCAACAACAATGTATGAATATCAAACGAAATCATTATATTTTTAAGCTTTGTGTGGAAGATTATAAAGATAGGAATATTCTTATTTTAACAAAACGCATCGACCAAATGAGAGTTATTAAAACATTGTTTGAAAAACATTGCATGGGAAATGAAATCTCTATTTTTCAAGATTCTTTTAATAAAAATGCCCGCGTATTAATGGCCACATTTCAAAAAGTTGGAACTGGATTTTCTCATGATAAATTGGATATGCTGATACTTGGTTGTGATACCGAAGAATATTTTATTCAATATCTTGGACGCGTTTTCAGGAGGCCCGACGTGGTTCCTATTATTATTGATATTGTAGACCAACATCCTATTTTTTCAAGGCATTTTCAAAAAAGGAAAAAGGTATATATTGAATGCGGAGGAGTCCTTTCTGAAAAATCATTTTCCTCGTCGTCCATTTCATCGTGATTTTGCTTATATTTTTATAAAATTATTATATGTGTATATATATGTATATATGTATATGTGTATATATATGTAT
>RFPR01000227.1 GCA_009928265.1 Pseudomonadota bacterium
AAACTCTCCGTAGAAAGTTTGCGCCACCTCGTGCTAAACGAGGGGCAAATTTCCAGCATCATCTTTTCCTCAAGCCACCGTGGTGACCGAGGGACGATCTGTTATTAAACTTCGATTAAGAAAATCGACGAAAAACGCACAATTCAGTTCTTGCTGTTTCGTATATGATCCATCCGGTTTCCAATGCTGATGCGAAACCGGACCTGCGCTGTCAAAGATCGTTACCAGTGGCTGCATCGAGGGGTGAGTCGACCCTTGTTGCTTCCGTTTTTGTCGCGGAAGCCGACATAGGATCGGCAGCACCACCCGGCACTTGTTCGAGTGCTTTCAATGGGCAGACTGGCGAAGAACAATCCCGAATCGGAAACCGAAGTTTCGCTCGGGACGGATGAATCTAGCGGAACGAGGTTGGGAGTCAATACCTTCTTTCATTTTTTTTGAAAAAACTTTCAGGGTCCAGAATCGCCCTTCGGGACCACTCCACTTTTCCCGAAAGCGTATCGCCCGCGGAAGTCCTTTTTAGAGGCCTCTGCGGGCGATCGTGCTTTTCATCCTTTGAGCTATAGGCTGCGGAGCCATATGGAATCAGCCTTCGTGGCCTTCGTTATTTTCCGCGTGCCTTGCGCGATTCTACAAACTGCGAGATGGCCTCAAAAGCTACGGGGATCATCGAGACGACAATGATGCCGAGCACCACGGTCTCGAAGTGCGACTGCACCCATGGGATGCGACCGAAGAGCACGCCCGAAATCATCATGAGGAAAACCCAGAGGACGCTGCCGATCACGGTGTGGAGGACGAAGCGGGGACGCTCCATCGAAGCCATGCCGGCGACAAAAGGAACAAGTGTGCGGAAGATCGGCAGGAAGCGGGCCAGGATCACGGCCTTGGGCCCGTGCTTCTCGAAGAAGACATGGGTGCGGTCGAGATAGTCTTTCTTCAGGATGAGCGCGTTCTCCTTGAAAATGCGCCCGCCCAGCACGCGGCCGATCGAGAAGTTCGTGAGGTTGCCGAGGATCGCTGCGATCATCAGCAGGACCATGGCCACAGGCCATTGCAGGCCCGAACCTGGATGGGAGACGGCGTAAGCACCGATCGCGAAGAGCAGGGCGTCACCGGGCAGGAAAGGCGTGACCACGAGTCCCGTCTCACAGAAGACGATCGCAAAGAGGATCGCGTAGACCCAGACGCCGTAGAGCGAAACGATGTGCTCGAGGCTTTTGTCGAGATGGATGAAGTTTTGCTGGAACCAGTGGACGAGATCGATGAGGTGCATGGGATATGGGTTATCGGGGATAGGTGATGGGTAATCGGAAATGGGTGGAGAAGATCAAGCAGGATCGGCGCGGCGCGGCAACACCAGAGAAAGCACGCCCGCAACGAGTATTCTCCGAACCGCGGATCGGGTAAGCTTCGCCCTCGTGCCGGCGGGTGTCGTGGCGATGAGTGGTAGGGTGGCCATTGCCAGGTCAAGCGGCAGCGCCGTGGCCATGAGGATCCGACCCGGAGCCACGCCACACAGATATCGTTTTCCGGCGGTCAGCCATCCGCGGGTCAGCTCTAGTTGCCGCGGAACCTCTGCCGACACAACGTAGTGGCGGCCTAGGGCGTGGTCGGCTTCCCTGTCGCGGAGGATATTGAGCAGTTGCAGTCCCTTCCCGTAATCGGAGGCAAGTGGCAGGAGTCCGTGAGCCGGTGCCAGCAGGGCGCCGGGTGTATGCCGGGCGATGAGTTCCGTCCAACAGCGCCCGACGCTTCCCGCAACGAGATCGCAATAGCGCTCCAGTTCCGCGTGATCGAGCGGAGCGGATCCGGGCGTGAAGCGTCGCAGATCGAAAAGTTGTCCTTCCAAGATCTCTCTCCAAAGAGTGACCAACTCTTTCCGATCCGTGCACTTCCCGAGCAAGGCAAAGAGCCCTGGTAAAGAATGAATCAATTCCCGCTCCGCGGGGGAGAGTGCCTCGGGAATTTTTGCGGCACAGAGCGTGCCTGTCAGCTCGGCGCCAAGGGCCGCGTGCATTCTTTCAAGCCATGCGATCCGTTCTTCCCGTGGCATCGATCCCGAATCGGCGATCGTGTCCGAGGCCCGCGCCAGCAGGTAGGCGAGCCCAAGCGGTTCTCGAAGGGAACGTGGCAGAAGCCTGAGAGAAAGGTCCATGGTCCGGGCATGGGCACGGAGCAATAAGGGG
>RFPR01000228.1 GCA_009928265.1 Pseudomonadota bacterium
TCGAAAAGGCCTTTTCGACAGGACTGATATACCTCTATACAAGCACCAGTTCGAGATGCTGGTGAGAGCCTTGTGCGGGGAGTCGCTTGTCATCACCACCGGTACTGGATCAGGAAAGACCGAGTCGTTCCTGCTGCCGATCTTTGCCCGACTTGCGAGCGAGACCCTGCGCCAGGAGTGGATGAATCCAATCCAAGTCAACCCCCGGCGGGATGACTGGTGGGGAAATTCGGATGAGGCAAAGCAGTGGAGGGATTCCTGTAAAAACGGCAAGTCCTATGCACGATCTCCTCGAGTCAGCCAGCGGGAGGGGGAAAATGGACGGGCTGCAGTAAGAGCCATGATCATCTACCCGATGAATGCACTGGTCGAGGACCAAATGAGCCGCTTGCGCAAGGCTCTCGATTCCCAAACCGCCCGTGCATGGCAAAGGGAGAATCTCGGTCTGGGACAGCGTATCTATTTCGGGCGCTACAACTCGGAGACTCCCGTTTCAGGGCATGAAGATCTACCGAATGGCATGCCGAACGTGAAAAAGTTCACCCAATTGCGGAATCGCCTCAAGGAGGCGGAAGATTCCTTTAATAAAGCAGTCGACTACGACCAGCAAAAAAATCAAGGACGCGAAGAGGCCCGATTCTTTTTCCCCTCGGTCGTTGGATCCGAAATGCGCTCCCGATGGGACATGGAAGAACTCCCCCCAGACATTCTGGTGACAAATTTCAGCATGCTCAGCGTCATGCTCATGAGGGAAGCCGACAAGGGAATTTTCGATGAGACTGCAAGGTGGCTTGCCCAAGATCCGCGAAGGAAAGAAACCGAACCAGATCGTATCTTCCACCTCGTCATCGACGAGCTTCACCTCTATCGGGGCACAGCCGGAACCGAGATTGCCTATCTCATTCGCCTACTCTTGCACCGTCTGGGACTGGAACCCTCCAGCACACAGCTCAGGATTCTTGCTTCCAGTGCTTCGCTTTCTGGAGATCCACAGACTGACGAGGGGCAGAAAAGTGAGCGCTTCCTTCAAGAATTCTTCGGAAAATCGGGTATTGGAATCATCAAGGGCGACATTGATGAGCCGCAGGGCAACCTGCCCGCCTTGAATCCTGAACCATTCATAAATCTCGCGAATGCGTGGGGATCCCTTTCCGAAACTGGATTGAACGGTCATGCTTTGGAACAGGCACTTGATTCCGAGTTCGAGGCCGTGGCTAATGCTCTGGGGGGGCAGGCGATTGCCGGTCAGGGAGTGGCAAAACTGATCGCTACCCTGACCGATCCAACAGTCGCCCCGCTCATTTCGGATCAGCTCCTTCACGCTCTGCTGGAACAGCCTCGTGGGCCTCATGGAGCGCGTTTCCGCGCCCATGACCTGCTCGAGTTTGGGCGGCGCATTTTCGGGGATCCTAACCGCGGTATCCCCAGAAAGAGAATGATGCTGGCAATCCGCGGTCTCCTGATCGCCCGTGGGTCCGCACACCGGAATAGTGCTAAGGATAATTTGCCCATGCTGCGCTTCCACTGGTTCTTCAGGAATCTGGAGGGACTCTGGGCATCCCCCGACCCTGCGGATGTTGATACTGTCGCGGCCGCAGCAGCGGGTCAGATTGGTGGTGAAATTACCGATGATGAAGAAGAGGAGTTCTATCATCAGGGGGAGCAAGCAGGGCGGCCGAGGAACGTCGGACGGCTATTTGCTAGCCCCAAGACCCTGATAACGGAGGCCGGCAATCGCGTTCTGGAACTTCTTTACTGCGAGCAGTGCGGCGAGGTGATGCTGGGTGGTATCCGCCTTGGTGAGGATGACTCGGATTTTTATCTCATGGCAAACGAGCAGGATTTGGAGAAGGTCCCTGAAATCGATCGCCCCCTTCTGGCCAGAGACAGGATGTACTCTGACTACGGGATCTTCTGGCCAGGGGAGAGCCTTTCAGACCTCTGCCCCAAGTGGACGAATCAACAGGGTCATGAGGACCAAAGAGCAAACACGGTGAAAAACTCTTGGGGTCAAGATGCCGTGGTGTATGAAGCACCTCTAGACGGATCAACGATTCCCGGAACCCCTTTGGCTGGCTGGGTTAAAAGCCATCTATTTCCAAAGACCGGAAGGGTCTGTCAGGATGGGATAACTCAGGGAGAAAATGCCATTGCCGGATATGTTTACCGGCTCGGGTA
>RFPR01000229.1 GCA_009928265.1 Pseudomonadota bacterium
ATGGCGGCAGCTTGTCCTTCTGATGCAGGCTCGTCTCCCGCTCCAGATCGGGGCGGCCGACCGGGCATGGATCACCGAGTCCGGAAACCGCTACGCTCGACCCGAAGAGGTCGCCGAGGATCTCGCCATCCTCTCCGAAAGCCTCGAGGAGGTCGGCGCTCACCGCCTGATCCGCGAGACCATCTGGCCCGTGCAGCGCATTCTCGGAATCTTCGGATTCCATCTCGTCGATCTCGATATCCGGCAGAACAGCGGCACCCATGACCTTGCAATGGCCCAACTCCTCAAGGCCGCTGGAATTCCTGATGGAGAGAACTTCCCCAACTGGGAGGAAGCCCGACGACTGGAGTTCCTCCGTGCGGAGCTTCGCTCCCCTCGCCCTTTTCTTGGAGCCGCCCAGCACACGGGACTCGGCAAGGAAGCCGACGCCGTCCTGAGCTGCTACGATGTCCTCCGGGAGCACATCCATGAGCAGGGCCGCGATGGAATCGGATCGTTGATTGTCAGCATGACCCGCCAACTTTCGGATCTACTCGTGGTGGCTGTTCTCGCACGTGAAGCCGGACTGACCGAGTGGAAGGACGGTGTTCTTTCCTCGCCGCTTCCCATTGTCCCTCTCTTCGAAACACTCGACGACCTCGACCGCAGCCCCGGACTCCTGATGGAATTCCTAGCCGAACCCGTTGCCGCCGCATCACTCGACCGACGCCATGGAGCGCTGCCCGTCCAGCAGATCATGATCGGCTACAGCGACAGCAATAAGGACTGCGGGATCATGGCAAGCCAATGGGGCCTTCACGAGGCCCAGGAGGAGATGACACGCGTCGCAGCCGAGGCGGGAGTCTCCCTCAGATTCTTCCACGGACGAGGCGGCACGATCAGCCGCGGGGCAGGTCCGACGCACCTCTTCCTCGATGCCCTTCCCCCCGGTACGTTGCTGGGAGACCACCGCATGACGGAGCAGGGCGAGACAATTGCCCAGAAGTACGCTGACGTTGACACGGCCAACTACCATCTTGAGCTCCTGCTAGCAGGCGTGACCGAAGCTTCTATGGCTGGGCGCCGTCCCGGCAAACACGATGGCAACGAGGCCAAGATCGCCTCATTCCTTGCCGAATCGAGCCGCAAGGCCTACCGCAACCTCATCGAGGCAGAGGGATTCATCACCTTCTACGATCAGGCCACACCGATCGATGCCCTGGAGGCGAGTCGCATCGGCTCACGCCCGAAACGTCGCTCCGGCCAGCGCAGCCTCGCCGACCTGCGGGCCATCCCTTGGGTCTTCAGTTGGAACCAATGCCGCTACTACCTGCCGGGATGGTTCGGTGTAGGTAGTGCTCTGGAGTCGCTGGAAAAGAAGCACCCAGATCTCTTCAAGGCCCTGACCAAGAACCTGCGCAACTATCCTTTCCTATATTATGTGCTCTCCAATGTGGAGACTAACATAGCCAGCGCCGATCTCGAGATCATGGAGGGTTATTCGACATTAGTTTCGGATAAGAAGGTCCGAGAAAAGATCTTCAAGATCATCTCCACTGACTTTAAAAAGACCCAAAGGCAACTTCGCAAGGTCTTTGGAGGCACCCTTTTGGAACGTCGTCCCCGCATGGGCAAGACCCTGCAACTCCGAGCCCGCGCTTTGGCCGTTCTGCACGAAGAACAGATCAAGACACTGGCCGCCTGGAGAAAGAATAGATCCGATAATCCAGCCAAGGCGGAGGAACTCCTACCCCGTGTTCTGCTTTCCATTAATGCAATCGCAAGTGGATTAAGAACAACAGGATAGGCTTTTTTTTACCTTTTTGAAGTCGCTTCAGAACGCCCCTGATGTAGCCATTATTGGTGGTGGCCCAGCGGGACTGACAGTCGCCGAGATCCTTTCGGCCTCCGGGATTCGCGTCACCCTCTATGAGGGGAAACCCTCGGTAGGAAGAAAATTCTTGGTCGCAGGACGAGGAGGATTGAATCTTACCCATTCAGAAGAGAAAGAGCGTTTTTCAACCCGCTACAAAGGATCCCATCCAGATCGATTCTGGACATCCCTCCTTGAGGAGTTTGGAAATCAGGATCTCAGAGCATGGGCTCAAGAACTCGGCGTGGAAACCTTTGTCGGAACCAGCGGAAGGGTATTTCCAACACAGTTTCAGTC
>RFPR01000230.1 GCA_009928265.1 Pseudomonadota bacterium
CCGACGAGGTGCTCGCCGTGATCGACGTGTTGCTGCTGATCTGGATGGTCGATCCGGCATTCGCACCGCCGATCACTTGGAGCCTGTAGCCACGGAGGTCACGGGCGAGCGGGAGCGCAGTGACCAATGTGGTCGTGGTGCCCGACAGCGGCGTGTGACCGGCGAAGGCGACCATCTGGCTGGTGAGCATGGTGCCCGTGCCACCCGCACAACCGGTGAACGTCGTACCGGTGGCGGCTGCGGTGTAGGTCACCATCTGACGCCCGTTCGATGCGGTGTCGACGTAGAACGCACCGTTGTTCGGGAAGCCCGTCGTGGCCGCCACGGTGATCGTGCCTGGAGTCGACTGGAGGGTGACGTTGTTCGATCCAGCGGCGATCGTCGTGGCGGCAACGGTGTTGCCGTACGAGATTGACGAGGCAACACCCGCAGCGCCAGCACCGAAGGTACCCGCCAAGGCCGCAGAAGGAACCTGCGTGTAGGCGTCTTCCGCCACCGAGTAGAGGTACTGGACGGTGTTGCTCACCACATACATCGGCTGCTGCTGGGCATGTTGGTTGGGGATGATGAATGCGCCCGCCGCCGATGCGGCCGGGGCGAGGTTCATGAACTCCCACCGTTTCGTGTCCAGAATCTTGCGGTTGTTCTGCGTCGTGGGCATAGGTGGACCTCAGGTGACAGCGATGTTGCGTCGAAGCGAGTCAGCAGCGAACTGCATCAAGGCGGGAATCTGCTGGTTGGCGTTGACGCCGCCCATCTGGCTCTGGTTGGTCACGGTACCGACAGTGGTCACGGCCGTCACGGTAGAAACCGTGGTGACTGTGGTAACGGTAGACACTGTGGTGACGGTGCCTGACGAGATGGTCACTGCTGGGGTGTTAGTGACTTGCGTCGGGACCGAGCCGAGGATGTCTGTGCCGGGGCGAGAAGTCAGTTCGACACGCTGGCGGTCGTAGTCGAAGATGCGGACGTACGAGAGTCGCAGGTCGGTGCGCCGAATCACACCGCCACCGCAGTTCGTCGTGGCGAAGTCGGCGGGTAACACCTGACTGCCACTGAAGGGCAGTACCAGCGTCAGCGTGGAGGTGGCGAGGTTGGCGACCTTCCATGCCCCGTCAACACCAATCGATGTAGTGCCGTCAACGGCGTCACGGCACCCATAGACGTTGACGAGATCACCAATGGTGACACCGGCCCAGGTACCGCTACCAGCGAGCACCAACTGACGAGTACCGTCGGCAAGGGTGCTCAGCGTGGCGCTCTGGATGGTCTGTGTGACGGCACCGAGGCGAAGTTCGTCTGGTCACGGGTGCCATAGGCAACGATGACATCACCAATCGTCAGACCGTGCGGCACGTCGGTGACGACCGTGGCGGTGGTTGTACCAGTCTTGGCCGCCGAGACGATCTGAGCAACCGGTACCGTCAACGACTTGGCGTTGTTGGCCCTGAATCGGATGCGGTAGGTGCTGGACGGGTTGGGGCACACCTGGCTGCGGGTCAGACGTGCGGTGAGTGCCGCCACAGCATCGACGCCCACATCAGCCCACTGGGTGCGGTCTGTCTGCATCAACAGACGGAACTCGTTGGTTGGCGTGAACGAGTACATGTAGGCAGTGTTCGACAGAGCAACACTGGCCGTCGTACCAATCGTGGTGGACTGGTTGCCCGCCAACGTGCCACCAGGCAGCGCATCACCCGATGACGAACGGATGTACATCGAGGCGTTGGTCACCGTGGCGTTCTCGAAAATCTGAGACATGCCGTCGTTGGCACGCCCGAGCCGTTCACGGATGAACACGAAGGAGGTGGCGGTACCGGTGTCTGCCTGAACATAAGTGGCTGCGGTCGTACCAACCGTGGTCACCACAGCGTTGAGCCACCACCGCTGGTTGGCTTGCGTGGTCCCGGCAGCGATACGGACACCGGCATAGGCGGTGAGTTCCGCCGCCGTGTCTTGATCGGTGGCTCGGGTCAGCACCCACGGGGTGCCAGCCGTACCTACCGTGGTCAGCACATAGATACCGTTCTCGGCACCGGCCGCCTGGTTCTTGACGAGCACGCGACCGTTCAACGGCACGGTGACACCATCTTGATCGGG
>RFPR01000024.1 GCA_009928265.1 Pseudomonadota bacterium
AGGCTGATCCCAAAGACAAAGAACCGCTCCCCTTGAGTTCCAGTGGATCTTTTCCGGGCATCCCACCTTCGAAGTTGATGCGGAGAGGGTCCTTGAAATCCATGGCCGAGAGGGACTCGGCACTCTGCCCACCTGCCAACGGGGCTAATTTTCTTGGAAAGAGCGAGGCATCAAACCGAATCCTGTTGTCACCCGGGGCGATCATCATGTCTGCCGAAAGTTTTCCGGGATCACCCTCAATGCACAGGTCTCGGAGAAGGATTTTCCCATCCCTGTAAGCGACGCCTCCGGAGCATTCCTCTAAAAGGATCCCACGGCTCTGGATCCCTCGTGAGGAGAACTGAACGGTACCATTGAATGATGGCTTGCCCGTTGACCAATCCGCGGAAACCGATCCGTTGAGTCTCAGGGGATGGGAGAACATCCAATCACGTCCCTTGTCATTCCCAAGAAGTAAGCTCGGAAAGGGCGTGGGATCAATATCCCCAGAAAACTCTAGGGATCCGATATTTTTCAGAAAATCAGCAGACCCAGCAGCCTGGAAAATTCCCATGGCATCCTCTATCTCGAATTTCTCGAGTCGAAGAATTCTTGTCGCATAAGTGGCCAGCAGGGAAATCCTGCGCAGGGAAATCCCCCTAAAGGCACCGGAATGAGCATCTAATTTAACCCGCGTGACACGCAGGGTTTCCACATCAGCAAGATCACCACCGGCTTCGATCGTGAGGAGGGGAGGGGCTCCGGTCCAAGAAATCCCCTTCAAAACCTTCTGGATAGCATCGATGGTCCGCGTGGTGTTGCCCTCTCCTCCGTTGGCAACAGGTCGGGGTGCGAATTTCTTGGGATTGAGGAAGGTTCCTGACATCGAGACCCTGATGCCAGCCAACTCGAACGATGCCTCTTGAACACGCAGTTGATCCGGAGGGCAAAGGATGAGTCCCTTCACCCGCTCAAGACTCAGGCGTGGCTCCGCTCCGGCACCCAAGGGGATGTCCATTGTGGCATCCCGGAAGTAGATTCTCTCGATCCGGGGTGTACCCCGGATCAGGGAGTCCATGTTGATGGACACGGCAAGCCTGTTGGCCGAGACCAACAGCCGCCTATTCTGGGATTTATCGTAAATCTGAATGCCATGCAGGACGAATCCCCGTGTTGGATTGAAGAGGACTTTCTGAATGTGAACCTCGTAGTTTTTGCCCCCCAGCAGTGTCTCCGCACGGAGCCTCACTGCGTCGCCTAGTCCCGCTGTCGAGGTGATGAACAATAGCGTGGGAACACCAGCCAAGAGGATGAGGAATGCCAGACCAAAGATCCAAGCGCCTAGCCAACGCATTGCATCCTCGACCTGGTCACGGAGAGTTCTCACCCGGACGCGAAGACGCCGCGGCGTGGCTTTGATGAGTCCTTTCACTCTATCACCTTCAAGGTTGCGGGCGCCGGTGTAAAGCGACGGAAACCCTTCACATCATGGAGTAGGGATCTACATCCAGAGTCATCACCACCTCCCTGGGAATCGTGAAGAGGCTCACCAAATCCCGACCCAAGCGCCCGAGAGCAGCTCCCGAAGGAGCCTTGAGAATAACATGATAGCGGTATTGCCCATGGGACTTCTCAAGGGGAGCCGGTGACGCATCGGAAACCTCAACCGAGGCGGGGGCGTTTTTCGTCAGCCAGGCCGAGGCCGAGGTTGCTGTCCGGGAGGCTTTTTCAGCAGAAACACTCCGAATCCTCACCAGAAGCATCCGGGAAAATGGGGGATGACGGAATGCTTCCCGGAACGCGATCTCCTGCTCGTAAAATCCAGCGAAGTCATGATGCCTTGCATGCTGTAGCGAGGGACTGCCGGGAGAGAATGTCTGGACGATCACCTCTCCCTCCGTCTCGCCGCGGCCGGCACGTCCCGCCACCTGGGTGAGTAATTGGAATGTCCTCTCACCGGCCCGGAAATCGGGTGAATGAAGGCCTATGTCGGCATTGATGATCCCCACGAGGGTCACATTGGGAAAATCGAGCCCCTTCGCAATCATCTGGGTGCCCACGAGGATATCGATCTGGCGGGCGCGGAATTTCCCCAGTACCTCCTCGTAGGAGCCGCGTCGTGTCATCGTGTCGGCATCCATTCGGGCAATCCGCGCCTTGGGGAAACTCTTTCTAATCGATTCCTCCACGCGTTGGGTACCGATGCCTGAGTGGCGGATGCCGGCATCCCCACACTCTGGGCATCGAGAGGGAGGAACGGTCGAGTGCCCGCAGAGGTGGCAGGCCAGGCGCTCTGCCGCGCGATGGAACGTCATCGCCAGACTACAGTTCGGACATTTGCAGACATGACCGCACAGCTCACAGAGCATGGAGGTGGCAAAACCTCTTCTGTTGAGGAAGAGGATCGTTTGCTGATCAAGTTCGAGGCGGCGGGTAATCTCCATTTGGAGAGGCGCGGAGAGCCCCCCGTCCGACTTAGCCCGCTTTCCCTGGAGGCGCAGATCAACCACCCGGATGAGGGGCATCACCTGACCGTCGGCGCGTCGTGGCAGTTCTAATAGGCGGTATTTGCCGCTTGCGGCATTGCGGTAGCTCTCGATCGATGGGGTGGCGCTGCCAAGCAATACCGGACACCCCTCCAGTCGGGCCCTCATCACGGCGACATCCCGCGCGTGGTAGCGTGGAGTCTCCTCCTGCTTATACGTGTTCTCATGCTCCTCATCGACAATGATGAGTCCGAGATTTGCCAAGGGAGCAAAGACTGCACTCCTTGCCCCGATGGCAATCCGCGCTTCACCGCGTTGCAGGCGCAACCATTCCTCGCGTCGCTCCGCCTCGGTCAGATGACTGTGGAGAACGGCGACTCCGACACCACCTCCGCCGGCGTGATCAAACCGTGAACGGAAACGCTCCACCGTCTGGGGTGTCAGTGAAATCTCCGGAACGAGCACAATCGCGCTTTTGCCCGACTCCAGAACCTTTGCGAGAAGGCGAAGATACACCTCCGTCTTCCCGCTTCCCGTGACCCCGTGAAGGAGAAATGGAATCATTCCCTTCTTTTCGCCAGCACCCGCCACAGCATCGACCAATTCGTCTACCACACGATGCTGATCAGGATTGAGTTCAGGGATTCTTCCCGGCAGAACAGCGACACTGGAACCCCCCGAAGAGCCTACCCGTTTCTCCTCCAGATCCACCCATCCGGACTTGATAAGCAATCGTAACGAGGCCTCGGATGCACCGGAGGAAGAGAGCAGATCAGGAACGGGAATACGGTCGCAGGAGACGGCAAGGGCACGAAGCAAAGCTCCCTGCTTCGGTGCTTTTTTTAGGAAGTGATTGATCTCTTCGGCCGAAGGCTTATTCGCTAACCCGGCCATCCGGATCTTTTTACCCGCGATTTTTTCACCACGAATCGTAGGAGGAAGGATACTTCTCATCACCGAAGCGAGCGGCGCACAGTAGTATTCGGCCATCCAACTCC
This sequence comes from Pseudomonadota bacterium, assembly GCA_009928265.1. Lineage (GTDB taxonomy): Bacteria > Verrucomicrobiota > Verrucomicrobiia > Chthoniobacterales > UBA6821 > UBA6821. Next base: position 3,464 of record RFPR01000024.1, read on the forward strand.
CCAATCGCATCAGAGCCGGTGATACAGATGCTTCCGGTTCCACGACGGACTCGATCGACTTGATTCCGGATACTTGGGAATGATCCAGCAATTCGAGTACCGTACCGATCGCGCGTCGTCCGCGCATTGGAATGATCACTCTTGAGCCAACGGTGATATCCCTCCGGAAAGACTCCGGCACCATGTAATCGAGTTCCTGCCCCTCGGAGCGGTCAACCAGAACGCGGACGAAGGAAGGCATGGAAGAGGGAGTTAGACTGAAGGCTGAAGACTTTTAGGCCTGAATCCTAACCGGCTTCAACTTCCAAACCTTCAGTCCATCCACCTTAAGCCTACGACGTTGCGACCTTCGCAACGTCACTCAGTAATGATATCCTTGTAGGTCTTGCCCGACGGAATCATCGGAAGCACGTGCTCGGTGTAGGGAGTCATGACATCGAGCACGTAGGTCTCCTTGGAATCAAGCATGCGCTGAAGCGCCGCTCGGAGATCTTTTTTGTGGATAACCCGTTCGGCCGGAACGCCGAATCCCTTGCAGATCCCTAGATAGTCGGGATAGATACGTGTCGTATCCCTGGGATCACCAAGGAAGGTATGCCCTCGGTTGCTGTCATAGAAACGGTCTTCCCACTGCACGACCATGCCGAGGTGCTGGTTATTGAGAATAATCACCTTCGGGGCGATCCCGTCGATGTGCGCGGTGGCCAGTTCTTGGACATTCATGAGGAACGATCCATCACCGTCGATGTCGATCACCTGCTTGTCGGGACGGCCCAACTTGGCTCCGATCGCGGCAGGGTAACCGTAGCCCATGGAGCCTAGCCCGGCAGAGGTGACGAGGGTGCGGGGCTTGGTGAAGTTATAGAACTGGGCCGCCCACATCTGGTGCTGGCCCACACCCGTCGCGATGATGGCATCGCCTTTCGTGAGTTCGCAGAGCAGTTCGATCACGTGCTGCGGTTGAATCGCATCAGGCGTGTCCTTGTAGCGCAACGGATGCTCCTTTTTCCACTTTTCGATCTGGCGATACCAGGCGGGATAACGGGTGTACCCCTTGGCGAGTGGCTTGCTGCCCGACCGATCGAGATCTCGGTTGAGGCGTGTCAGGGCATCCTTCACATCGCCGAGGATGGGAAGCTTCACCGACTTGTTCTTGTTGATCTCGGAATTGTCGATGTCGATATGAACGATCGTCCCATGCTCGCAGAACTTCTCCACCTTGCCTGTCACCCGGTCATCAAAGCGAACTCCGATAGCCAGTAGCAGGTCGGCCTCGTTAACGGCATTATTGGCATAGACCGTGCCGTGCATGCCGAGCCACTTCAGCGACAGGGGATGGGTCTCGGGAAAACAGCCGATGCCCATGAGCGTGGTGGCCACGGGAATCTGGGTCCGCTCGGCGAACTCGCGGAGCTCCGCAGAGGCCTCGGCGCTCAGCACACCGCCGCCACAGTAGATCATAGGCCGTTTTGCCGTGGCAATAAGACCGAGCATCTCCTGCAGGGCCACATCGTCGGCACGGCGTGTCGGGTTGTAACCCTTAAGTGTGAGGCTCTTTGGGAAGACCGGCTGGGCGGTCTGGTTCTGGATGTTCTTGGGTATGTCGATCAACACCGGACCCGGACGACCACTCTGGGCGATGTGAAACGCCTCCTTGATGATTCGGGGAATGTCGTTGATATCCCAGACAAGGTAGCTGTGCTTCACGATCGGAAGCGTAATGCCGAAGAAATCAGTCTCCTGGAAAGCCCCCCTACCGATCATCTCCTGGGGAACCTGCCCGGTAATCGCCACCAGAGGTACGGAATCCATGTAGGCGTCGGCGATACAGGTCACCAGATTCGTTGCACCGGGACCTGATGTGGCCATGCAGACTCCCGCCCGGCCAGTCACTCGGGCATATCCCTCGGCGGCAAAGCCCCCCCCCTGCTCATGACGGGGCAGGATCGTGCGGATCCTCTTGGACTTCGTCAGAGCCTGATGGAGCGGCATCGAGCAGCCTCCGGGATAGGCGAAAATATACTCCACGCCCTCTCTCTCCAGCGAGGCGACCAGTATTTCCGCTCCGTTCATAACAGGACCCCGCTCAACAGAGACGGATTTTACAGAAAACTTCGGCTTTTTGCTTTTCTTGGATGGAAGTTTTATAGCCATAAAGCAGAAATGAATGGTTCCGAAAAAAGGCAATAGTGTCGAGAGACAAAAAAGGGGGGCAATAGCCCCCCCCTTTTTTTAATTTAATAAAAATTAGAAGGAAGAGGATCCTGTGGTGTTAGTTCCACCAGTCGCTGATCCGTTAGTCAATACTGCCGAATTAGAACTAATGAAACTAATTGCGGAACCACCAACAGTTACCACTGCCCCTCCCTTGGCAAGGTAAGGACCTGTGCCATCATAACTGAGGCTGTTTGAAGTTCCAGTTATTCCCTTAACGGTAAGAAAAACTGAATTTGGTTCAGAGGATGAGGTGACGTTCCAGTAGAGAGTATTGGCGTTGCTTCCCTTCACATTGTAAAGGTTAGCAAAGGTATTCGAGGAGCAATAAGCGTTATTAGATGTGAGCGCGTTAGACCAGGACGTTCCGCTACCGCCAAGATCCCCAGGAAATGCACCGGGACCTCCGCCCTGCTGAGAATCAAGAGATGCTGCCTGCGTAAGCACATACAACTGTCGGTAGTTACTAGTGGTCTGTGTGATCTGGCCCTTAGTCAATGCTCCAGTAACAGCAGGTAGCGCGAGTGAGGCCAGAACCGCGATGATCGAGATAACAACGAGCAACTCGATGAGGGTAAAGGCGGCAAATTTGCTACGGAGGGTTTTGAGGGTTTTCATGGGGTTTGTGGATTGTTGAGTTGGGATTGTTGGGGTGGATTCCTAGTTGGCGCAAGATGGAGCCGTGTTTTTATTGGGTCAAGCTCTCTTTTGGAGGAGCAACAAATTTTTATTCCAGTCGCAGGATCACGACGGAAAGCGGGGGAAGATTAAGATTAATCGAACTTGGTCGCCCGTGAATCGGATGTGCATCGACTGGCATCTCACAGCTATCCAAATACCCACTCCCCCAGAATTCGGAATCGTCGGAATTTAACACGACTCTTGCCTGCCCGCATTCCGGCACCCCGATCCTGTAGCCATCCCTCGGCACCGGAGTGGCATTCACAATAACCAAAAGATCCTTGGCGCCACTATCGTCGGGAGCCTTTCTCTGGAAGGACCAGACTGTGTTGTCGGCATCATGGAAATCAACCCACTCAAATCCCTCTGAGCGATCATCGAGTGCCGAGAGTGCTGGTTCTGATCGGTAGAGTTCATTCAGCCTCCGCACCAGACGTTGGATCCCCGTATGAGGCTGGTGCTCCACCAAATGCCAATCGATGCTCCGGTTGTGGTTCCACTCGGCCCACTGGCCGAGCTCCCCACCCTGGAAGAGAAGTTTCTTTCCGGGGTGCGTCCACATCCAACTCAGGAACATCCGGAGATTCGCCGCCTTCTGCCAATCGTCGCCAGGCATCTTATTGAGGAGAGAGCCCTTGCCATGCACCACCTCGTCGTGGCTGAGCACGAGGATGAAATGCTCATGGTAGGCATAGAGCATGGAGAACGTGATCTCGCCCTGATGATGCCTGCGGTGAATCGGCTCCCTCGCGATGTAACGGAGCGAATCGTTCATCCATCCCATGTTCCACTTAAACCCAAATCCAAGTCCTCCCTCATAGACAGGCTTAGAGACACCAGGCCAAGCAGTCGACTCCTCGGCGATCGTCACGATCCCGGGATGCCGTGCATAGCATGCCGTGTTGAAGGCTTTCAGGAATTCGATCGCCTCGAGATTCTCCCGCCCTCCGAAACGGTTGGGCACCCAGTCCCCAGCGTTGCGCGAATAGTCGAGATAGAGCATTGAGGCGACCGCATCCACACGCAGGCCATCGATATGATATTGGTCGAGCCAGAAAAGGGCGTTTGCGATCAGGAAGTTCCTAACCTCGTTGCGCCCGTAATTAAAAATCAGCGTTCCCCAGTCACGATGCTCACCAAGCCTCGGATCCTCATGCTCGTAGAGCGCCGTGCCGTCGAACCGGGCCAGTCCGTGAGCATCCTTGGGAAAATGTCCCGGCACCCAATCCAGAATCACGCCGATCCCCGCTCGGTGCAGGGCGTCGATGAGATGGCGAAATTCATCGGGCGTCCCGAACCGGCTACTGGGTGCGAAGAAATTCACGACCTGATAGCCCCACGACCCGTCGAAAGGGTGCTCCATCACAGGCAGAAGCTCCACATGGGTGAACCCCATTTCAGTGACATAGGCCACCAACTCCTCAGCCAACTCAAGATAGCTCAGCGGCCGGTCCTTATCCTCCGGTCTCCGCCTCCAGGAACCAAGGTGCACCTCGTAGACCGACATCGGCTCGGCATAAGCATTCCGCTGGGAGCGTTTCTCCATCCATTCTCCGTCACTCCAAGCATAGCGCCCCAGATCGGTAACTAGGCAGGCGGTGCGCAGGTCGTGCTGCGCAAAGAATCCGTAAGGATCGGTCTTAAGGGATACAGCGCCCTGAGGTCCTCGGATCTCAAACTTGTAATGATCCCCCTCGTCCACGCCGGGAATGAAGATCTCCCAGATCCCCGATTCTCCAAGACGACGCATCATGTGAGCACGGCCATCCCAGAAGTTGAAATCCCCCACGACGCTCACGCGCTGCGCATTGGGAGCCCAAACCGCAAAGGATGTGCCTTTGATTCCCTCGAGCGTCCGTAGATGGGCTCCCAGAACGCGGTAGGCTTCGAGGTGTTCCCCTTGACCTAGCAGGTAAAGATCAACTTCACCCAAGGTCGGAGGAAAAGCGTACGGATCGCTCCATACAGCATTGATCCCGTTTCCAAAAACAGCCTCGATCGTGTAATCACACGGACCTGATGGAAGAACCCCTTCCGAGCAGGACTCAAAAATACCAGCGGCATGAACCTTGGTCAGAGGGAGACGCCGCCCGTCAGCAAGGAGCACGGAGACCGAGATGGCCTCGGGTTGGAAAACCCGCACAACACAACCATTCTGTTTTCCTGGTCGCACACCAAGAATGCGATGAGGGTCGCTATGGCGGCACTCGATAAGCGGATAAAGATCCTCCGGAGGAAGGGATGAGGCCATAACCAGTGGGGGATTCATTGTTTCCGCATCATGCTGCCCACTCTCAGAGCAGGCAAGCTATCCGGTTAGCGGAGCAATTCAGACCGCCTCAAATCGTCCGAGCGTGCGGAAGATCTCATAGCGCTCTGCGATCTCGGCCTTCGTGACGGTGCGGAGCCGATCCATGCTGAAAGATTCGACGTTGAAGCTGGCGATCACGCTCCCCTCGACGACAGCCTGCTTGAGGTACTCAAAGGGGATCTCCTTTTTTTCGGATAGATCGGCATCCGAAAGGTGACGGCTGGCCAAATGACCTGCGAGGCCACCCGCAAAACAGTCGCCCGCCCCGGTCGGATCATGGATGTCTTCCAAAGGATAAGCCGGGCAACTGAAAAACTGACCATCACCAAAGAGCAGGCAGCCGTGCTCCCCTTTCTTGATGGCCACCGCGGAGGGCCCCATCTCCCGGATCTTGCGGCCGGCACGGATCAGACTCGTCTCGCCGGTGAGCTCGCGGGCCTCGCCGTCGTTAAGAATAAGCATGTCGACACGGGCGATCAGGCTGAGGAGCTCCTCCTTGGCGATGTTGATCCAAAGATCCATTGTGTCCGCGATCACAAAATGCGGCCGGACAAGCTGGTCGAGTACATGGTGTTGGAGCACAGGGGCGATGTTGCCGAGCAGGACCATGCGGGCCGAGCGGTAGGACTCGGGAAGCTCGGGGGTGAAATTCTCAAAAACATTCAGCTCCACCGAACGGGTCTCCCGCTGGTTCATGTCCCACATGTATTCGCCGGACCAGCGGAAGGTCTTTCCGGGAACCACCTGCAGTCCGGTCAGATCAATGTTACGTTCCTTGAAGAAGCCGATGTGCTCCTTGGGGAAATCATCACCAACGATCCCGACCAGGTCGACGGGCGAGAAAAAACTGGCTGCAACGGCGGCATAAGAGGCCGACCCGCCAAGTTGGTCATGGCGCTCGTCGAGCGGGGTTTTGACGCTGTCGAGAGCGATGGATCCGAGAACAAGAAGGGACATAGCGGAAGGAGTTGAGGCTAAAAAATGAAGGCTATTTGTTGAGCACCGGAGTTCATGCGGCGACACCGCCCTTGGCCGCCGTCTTGGCTGCCTTGCGATCACCCCAGCGAGAGCACCAGAGGACGATCGGGGAGGCCACGAAAACCGAGGAGTAAGTGCCAACCAAAATACCGATAAGGATCACGAAGGCGAAATCCTTCAGCACCGAACCTCCGAAGAAGAAGAGCGTGGCCACCGAAAGAAGTGTCATGCCGCCAGTGAGGATCGTACGGCCAAGTGTCTCGTTGATGGAGCGGTTCATGAGAGCCTCGATACTTCCACCGGTACGGTGGCGTAGTCCCTCGCGGATACGGTCGTAAACTACGATCGTGTCGTTGATCGAATAACCGGCGATCGTCAGAATCGCGCCGACCATGACGAGCGAGAACTCGCCACCAGTAAGCGAGAAGACGCCCGCCGTGATAATCACATCGTGCAATAGCGCTACCAACGCTCCCACGGCGAAGGAGAATTCAAACCGAAGGGTCACGAAGATGAGGATTCCAATCATGCCAAGGCCGAGGGCGAGAAGGGCTTTCTTGGCGAATTCGACACCGATCTGGGCGCCGACTTTTTCCTGCTGGGCAGTCGTGATACCACGCTGAGGAAAGGCCTCCTGAAGCCTCGTGAGGATTTTTGCAGAGGTGTCGACGGCGCTGCGAATGGCAAGCATCTCCTGCGTACCAGCCTTCTCCTGCTGAATGGTCGCCTCGGCGAGGTGAAGCGGCTCGAGCGCCGTGCGCGCTTCAGCGACGGTCAGGGCCGGCTTGGCATCGACGACAAGCAAGTCGCCTCCGCGGAAATCGATGCCGAAGTTGTTAGGACCCCTCACAGCAAAGAATGCAATCGATCCCCCGATCAGCACGAGAGAGACAAAGACCGCCAGCACCCGCTTGCCAAGGAAGTTGAACTGATGACGCGGCGCGAGATTCGCCATGGTCAGGCGCTTCAGCCCTCCAATCCCCATCATCCATCGGAAAGCAGTCCGGGTAAAGAGGATCGCCGAGAAGAGCGACGCAATGATGCCAAGGATCAGGGTGATCGAGAATCCGCGCACAGGCCCGCTGGCCTGCCAGAAAAGGATGCCAGCGGTGATCAGGGTCGTCGCATTGGCATCGAAAATCGCACTGAAGGCCTTGCTGTAAGCTCCGTCGATGGCAGCCCCGAGGGACTTACCAGCGGCCAGTTCCTCGCGAAGACGCTCATAGAGCAATACGTTCGCATCCACGGCAAGACCGATGGTGAGGATAATTCCTGCGATGCCGGGTAGGGTCAGAACGAAATGGAACATCGCCATCATCCCGAAGAGCAGGACGATATTGAGGAGAAGTCCAACCAACGCCACGCATCCGGCGAGGCGGTAGTAGAAAAGAACGAAGAGCATCACAAGGGCGAGACCACCCAGACCTGAAACGATACCGCTGCGGATCGAGTCCTGCCCAAGGGTTGGGGAAACGCTGCGTGTCTCCTCGATCGAGACCGGCGTGCGGAGTGGGTTTTCAAGGACGCTCGCGAGTTCACGGACCTCCTTCTCCTTGAAGTTACCCGAGATCGTGGCGTGACCGTCAGGGATTGGTTCATTGACCTGCGGGGCACTCTGGACCTTGCCGTCGAGCAGAATCGCAAGGCGACCGTGATAGGGCGCCAGCGCGGTGGTCAGGTCGAAGAACTGCTTTGCTCCCTCCCCGTCAAGGGCAAGCCCGACGGCGTAGCCGTGGTTGTCGAAGAATGCATAAGCCTTGGTGACATGGTCGCCGGTCAGGTCAGCCGTCTTCTTCACGAGGAGTTTCATGACGACGGGTTTGGCCGTTTCCCGATCGAGGGAATATTCCTTGATCTCAAAACCGGGGGGAACGATTGCCTCCCCCTTCTCGATCTGCGGAAGGAGCGTCTCGGAATCGCGGTGCACCTCGGCAAATTCGAGTTTGGCCACCTGCTGGAGTTGCTCCTTGGTCGACTGGATCTGCGCGGGATCGAGACCGGGAATCTGCACGAGGATGCGGCTTGCTCCCTGCGGAGCAATAACCGGTTCGCTCACACCGAACTTGTCAACGCGCTTGCGGATAACCTCGACCGCCTGCTGGAGCATGTCAGCTGTGATCTCCTGCCCATTCTGAGGCACCAACTGGAGCAGGAACGAAGTGCCGCCGCGCAGGTCAAGACCGAGACGGATCTTCTGGGCGGGAGGCGTCACCGAATCGAGACAGAAGAGAGCCAACAGCAACGTCAGGACGGCGCCGAGCCAACGCTTGCGGGTGTCGCTCTCCGTGGAAAAGTACCATGCGAAGAGTCCGAGCAGAAGAAGCCCGAAGAAGAAGGTAAGAAGCGGTGTCATGAGGAGTCGGCGATCGGTGTGATCTCAAGGATCAGGAGGCTGTCTCGTCGGATGAACGCTCTAGGACGGTAGCCACGGCGGCCTTGTCGATCTCGATCTTCACGTTATCGGCGACCTTCAGCAGGACAGTCTTCTCCTTCACATTGGCGATCAGGCCATGGATGCCGGCAGAAGTAACCACCTTGTCGCCGGTCTTGAGTGCCTCGATAAGCTTCTGCTGCTCCTTGCGCTGCCTCTGTTGGGGACGGATCAGCAGGAAGTAAAAGATGACTCCGATGAAAATCAGCGGGGCAAACTGAGCAATCGGGCTCGGTGCGGGATTAGCTCCGGAAGCAGCGGCATCAGAAAAGAGGAAGAGAGTGGCGGAAAAAACCATAGTCTTCTTTGGTAGCCTACCCCCTACCATCAGGGCAAGGTCTCTCTCTAATAGCCTGAAAGCCTACAGGCTAAATAGCTGCCACCCCTGAAAGGGGTGGCTCAGTGTCCCAAATAGGCAGTCTTCACTTCGGGTCTTTTACGGATTTCAGCGGAAGGGCCTTCCAGATGAATGCGTCCACTTTCAAGCACATAGGCATAATGACTAACTCTCAGGGCCAGCGAGGCGTTCTGCTCCACTAGCAGCATGGTCATGCCCCGCTCCCGGTTCAGATCCACCAGACGGGTGAAGATCGTCTCTGTCAGCAGCGGTGCAATGCCCAGGGAAGGCTCGTCGAGCATCAGGCATCGGGGCCTGCCCATCAGCGCACGCCCGATCGCCAGCATCTGCTGCTCCCCTCCGCTAAGTGTGCCGGCCTGCTGTGTCAGACGCTCCTTGAGGCGCGGGAAAAATTCGCAGACCCACTCCAGATCATCCGCGATCCCCTTGCGATCACGTCTCAGATAGGCACCCATGCGGAGGTTCTCCTTCACGCTCAGTTCGGGGAAGACCAATCTCCCCTCAGGCACATGGGCAAGTCCGGCAGCGACGATCCGATGGGCGGGTTGGCCCGAGATCTCCATGCCATCAAAACAGATCGAACCCGCAGAAGGCGTCACCAATCCGGAGACCGTTCGGAGTGTGGTTGATTTTCCAGCACCGTTGGCGCCGATCAAAGTAACGATGCTTCCCTGTGGAACTGAAAGGGAAATTCCATGGAGTGCCTGAATGCCTCCGTAGCAAACGGTCAAGTCGCGGATTTCAAGAAGCGACGCACTCATGATTCCTCCTCCCCGTGTTGTTCTCCAAGGTACGCGGCAATCACTTTGGGATCGGCCCTTACTTCAGCCGGTGTTCCCGTGGCAAGAAGGGAGCCACGGTCGAGGACAACGAGTCTTTCGCAGATTCCCATCACCACCTTCATATCATGCTCTACCAGAAGGATCGCTGTGCCAAACTCCGCGCGGATCCTGGCTATGAGTTGCTTGAGCTCCTCCTTTTCGGTTGGGTTCATGCCCGCAGCGGGCTCGTCGAGCAGAAGCAACCGTGGCCGTGTTGCCAGTGCCCGCACAATCTCGAGACGCCGCTGGTCTCCGTAAGGAAGACTACGGCTGGGCAGGATGGATGCTTCTTCCAGCCCGAAATAGGCCAGCAGGCGGCGTCCCTCCTCCTGAATTTCACGTTCCTCGGAACGGAATTTTTTCCCCCGCCGGACCACCTCGAGAAGACCTCCCCGGAGGCGGGCAATAAAGGATGTCCTGACATTCATCCGCACGTCGAGCGACCCAAAGAGGCGGATGTTCTGGAATGTTCTGGCCACCCCGAGCCGATTGATGCGGTGGGGTGCCAAGCCGGTCACGGGGCGCCCCTCCAGCAGGACCTCCCCATCGGTAGGCCGGTAAACCCCAGTCAGGATATTAAAAAGCGAAGTCTTCCCAGCGCCATTCGGCCCGATGAGGCCGACGAGTTCACCCTTGTCGATACGGAGGGAGACATCGGTCAGGGCCGCGATGCCGCCAAAACGGAGCGAGCAGTTGCGGGCTTCCAGAAGAGGAGTTCCGGCGCTCGTCATGAGGCGGCGGATTTGCGACCCGGCAAAACTCGCGAGAGAAGCGGCCTGAGGGTCTCGGCGGGTCGTAGGATCATGAAGAGAATGATGATGAGGGCGTAGACGACCATCCGGTACTGGGAAAGATCACGCAGCCACTCGTTGAGAAGGGTGATCAGGATGGCTGCGATCGCCACGCCGACAGGACGACCGAGACCTCCTAGGATCACCATGACAATAATCTCGAAGGAACGCAGGAAATTGAATCCCTCAGGACTGATGAATTCCACTGCATGGGCATAGAGGCCACCCGCCACCCCCGCAAAGAACGCACCGATCACGAAGGCCGTCACCTTGACTCGCGTGGTGTCGATTCCCATGGCCGCAGCGGCGATCTCGTCGTCGCGCACCGCTTGGAAGCCACGCCCGTAGGTGGAGCGGACCAACGCGATCATCGTGTAGACCGTGAGGACGGCGAAGCCGACAGCCCAAAAGAGATTGGTTGCCGGCAGGATCCCCTCCATTCCGCGCGCACCCCCCACAAAGTTGGCGTTCTGAAGGAGCACGCGGATGATCTCGCCAAAGCCGAGAGTTACCATTGCAAGATAGTCACCGCGGAGCCGCAGGGATGGCCCGCCCACGATGAACCCTGAGAGCGCCGCCACAAAACCGCCGATCAAAAGCACCGGCAAGAAAAAAACCTGTGAGGCCCACGAGGAGCCAGTCCATGAGAGGTGCGGCAACAATGTGGGAAGCGCCTTTCCGGTCAGGAGGGCCGATGTATAGGCACCGACCGCCATGAAGGCGGCATGACAGAGGGAAAACTGCCCGGTCTCCCCCATCACAAGGTTAAGACTTACGGCCAGGATCACGTTAATCGCCGCGAAGAGGACCACCTGCGTCGTGTAAGGATCGATCCACCCACCACCGAGTTGCAAAAGCACCGCGATGCCGATTCCCACGGCAAGGGCGAGTCGGGGATTGCGGATGAGAGCCTTGGAGGAGTGAAACACGGAAGAATGTTGTCGCGGAGGACGCCGATGGAATCAACGCCTTTCCTGATCGGGAGGAAATGTGAGTTTTAGACTGGGCAACATCGAGGGACTCCATGGGTTAGTCCACGCGCCCACCTCCCCGATCCCCTCTGTGGTCTCCTCGGCGAGGTGGATAGCCGCAGCAACATCAACCCCGAGATGCCATGGCGGATAGGGATGCAGGTTTTCCACTGCCAGCAGCAGCAGCCTGCAGGCAGGTGGAAGACGACGACCATGCTTGGGATGATCCGGATGAAGATATTGCAGTCTTAGGTGAACAAAACCTCCGGCGAGTTGGATAAGCCCCTTGTGAAAGGCATGGTCGGGATTATTCTTTCCCTGACGAAGCCAGAGATCCTCGAGAACGTCATGCGCCTCATAGTAGCGACCCGAGTTGAAGCACTCGAAGTATCCGGCGATTCGGGAATCGATTTCATCTCTGTCACGGACTCCCAACCCCTTAACTAACTCCGCGATGCGGTCGCTTTTCTTCATCCTGAAGTCAGTCGATCATACTCCGGGTCGCACCGGAATAGACACGCCCCTTCCAGACAATCCCGCGGCGGAGGCAAAGACGCCAACTGTTCAAGGCGACCAGCAGCGCAAGCACGATGGCGAATGGATGGGCAAGGAATCCGAACCACGAGGTGCGAAAACGGAGTGTCAGGATAAATCGGTTCAATAAAATCAATCCGACAGCGATTCCAGCCGAAGGAATCCAGGGGAACATCAGAAAAGGGAGCAGGAAGAGTCCGAAGATTACGATCCCGAAGAGTAAAAACGATTTGGGAGACTCCTCGAAGACGGGACGCAGATTCTTGGAAAATCCCTCCCAGACGCCGGCAAAATCCGTGTACATGCGGCACTTCAGCAGATTGATGCCATCCGCGTTGAATAGTCGCATCCCCTCACCCGTGCGTGAGGCGACGCGACGGCCAAAGGCGATATCCTCCACGAGGTGATCACGTAGCGCCTCATGCCCTCCGAGGGCTTCGTAGGCGGCACGCCGGAAGAGAAGGAACTGGCCGTTCGCGGCACCGAGTCCGGCGAGACGCCGGCGCTGGAATCCAAAGCGCTCGACACGGGAGGGATCGGCCTGAAGCCATCTCAGAAGGAGAAAAGGTTGGAAGGACATGAAGAGCATGTAGCCGAGCGGGATGATGAGTTTCTCCGACCATGTGCCGGTGATCTGGTCTGGCCAGAGCGAGAGGAGATCAGCGCGAACAGATCGGGCATGGGCGAGAGACGTAGAGACGCAACCCGTCCCGTGAACCGTATCGGCATCGGTGAAGAGGATATATTTACTCGCGGGATCCGCCTCCTTTGACAGCTGATGACAGGCCCAGTTCTTTCCAACCCATCCCTCGGGAAGATCGGCCCCGTGGATGAGGCGCAATCGGCTTCCGGCTTCCTCACGGAATCCCATTTCCCGAGCGATCTCCGCAGTGCGGTCGGTGGAGCGGTCATCGAGCAGAATGACCTCACGGACGGGCGGTTGCTGTGCGGCAAGAGAGGAGAGGCAGTCACGGATACTGGCCTCCTCGTTGCGCGCAGGGACAAGGACAGAGATGTCCGAAATCGGGTAGCCCGAGGCCGATTCGGAAGGTCTCAGCCTCCGAAAGAGGCTCATGCTGAATAGTGCGTGGATCAGGCAAAAACCAAGCAGAGGAATGATCACCCATTCCAAAACCATCATGATGAGGAGAAGTGACTCTCTCATGAACCGGAATAACCGGCCTTCACTCGGCTTGCTGGGTACGCACCCTTTTTTTCTTCGGAGTCGGGGAGGGGGATTCCGAACCCTCCGCGGCGGGTGGAGGATTCAGGGGGATGGTCGGTTCGACGCGCACCTGCTCAAGACGTCGTAGGTACGCCGCGTGCATTGTGTCGATCCATTCCGAGATCGATGGGTCGATCTTCTTCATGCGCTTGGCGAGCAGATCGTAGTAGGAGCGCAGGGCCTGACGCTTGGCCTCGTCGGACTTGGCCTTGTCAGCCTTGGCCTGAAACAATGCCAGGGCCTCCTCCTTGTCAGCCTGCGTCTTTGCGGTGTAGTAGCGGGTTTTCTGATCCTCGCGTTGCTTGGACTCGTTGCCTGAGGCGTTGACCGGGGAAGGTTGCTGAGGCTCTACCGGAGGGGGGATGAGCGCATTCGGATCGCTCGGAGGCGGGTTCTGACCAGGTGAACCCATTCCGGAATTGGAGGCCGGGGCATTGGAATCAACGGCAACCGGCGTGGCGATGGTTGAATTTGAATCAGCAGCGGCATCGTCGCCGACCGACGAAGACGAGGGAGAAGCTTTGTCCGGCCCGAAGAGTGATGGAGCTGGCATCGTACCGGGAACCGGTTGTTCCTGAATCTGAAGAGGGCCTGCGTTGTTGGATGCAGCAACCTGATCCTGAGCGGCGAGAGACAGCACGGGACAAAGAATGCAGAGAGAGGCAAGCAGTTGCGGAAGAGGGCTATTCATGGAGAGGTGTTTTCTGGGACTGATTCTCGAGGGAGCAAGGGGCAGAACCTTGCCAAGGAATCAAAATTGGGCGGTGATGGCAAGAGACTCCAAGTAGGCATGCTCCCAATGACCTCTTCAGACACAACTTCCACACTAACTCCGCGCGATTCCGCCGCCAACTTGCGGCACAGGCCCGGTTTCGTCTGGATCGATTCCTCGGCAGGCGGGGGGCTCTCGCTGATGGGCGCCGATCCGGAACTGATTCTTGAGGGTAACGCAGGTGACTTACCGCGTTTGGAGCACGAATTGGAACAGCGGCGTCCTTCCTGCTCCGGGGAAGGGTTGGCCAGTGGTGCCGCCATCGGGTTCTTTCGCTTTGACGGGTCTTTCCGCTTCGGTTTCTACAACCGTCCCCTGCTCCACAACGGCAAAAACTGGGCAACGGCACCGGATCTTTCCCCCTATGCCACCGCTTCGCCTGTTTCCACTCCGATTTCCTTCAGCTCCGAGATCACGCAGGAGACCTATGTTGCTATGGTACGACGGGCCAGGGAATACGTGGCGTCTGGCGACATCTATCAGGTCTGTCTTGCTCACCGCTTTTCGGCCACGTTTGAAGGGGATCCCTGGCCGCTCTATATCGCCCTACGCGAGTCATCCCCCTCCCCGCATGCGGCTTATCTGTCCCTCGGTGACGAGACGATCCTCAGCAGTTCGCCGGAGTGTTTCCTGAAAATGGATGATCGCTCCATCATGACCCGCCCCATCAAGGGAACGCGTCCCCGGGGATCCTCCCCCTCGGAGGATGCTCTCTTTGCACGGGAACTCACCGATTCCATGAAGGAGTCTGCAGAGCTACTGATGATCACCGACCTGGAGCGCAATGATCTCGGGAAGGTCTGCGAGTTCGGCAGCGTGACGGTTTCCCGGTTGCTGGAACTTGAACAGCATCCCCAGGTCTTCCACTTGGTCTCCACGGTGGAAGGAACCCTCCGCCATGGGGTCTCCCATGGGCAGGCCTTGGCCGCCTGCTTCCCTGGTGGATCGATTTCCGGAGCCCCAAAAAAAAGGGCCCTTGAAATCATTCAAGAACTCGAACCGGTCCCAAGAGGAGTATTCACCGGGGCAATCGGCTATTTCGGCTACTGTGGGCAAAGCCAGTTCAACATCGCCATCCGCACGGTGGTGATCCGGGACGGGAGGGCAGAGTTCCATGTCGGCGCGGGAATCACGGCGGACTCTTCACCCGGAAAGGAATGGGAGGAGACCCTCCACAAGGCCGCTGGGATCCTGCAAGCGGCCCGGGGGCTGTGAAAGGCAGAAGGAAAAATGAATCCGGATTTTGCAATGGAGCGGCCAACAATCGGTTTGGATGGTTCAACCGGATAGTGATTCATCCAAGGGTTAAAATGTTACAGCGTTAAAAGGGTTACAAGGTGCTGAAGTCCGAGGCCGAATGGAACTCATTCAGGCATCTTTTGACAACGCTTTCGCTGACATTCCCCTCCC
>RFPR01000231.1 GCA_009928265.1 Pseudomonadota bacterium
CTGCGTGCGTGGGCGTGTGTCGCCCGTCGCAGCCTCATACCGGCGCTGCCACCAGACCCACTGGTCAAGGGCGCTGCGCCAGTGACGCCGATACGCCTCCGCTTCGTTGTCTCCAATGACCTTTGTGCAGGTTGATCCACCCGGACCAGCGAGCATCGCCAACACTTCAGGATGGTCGATCATCGTGCGAAGCGTTTCCACCTCGGAGCGCAGCCGCTTGATCTCGGCGGCGGCGTCACACTTCACGCAGTGACAGTGTTCGTCGTCGGCCGTGATGTGTCCGAGCCGCTCCACGATGTATTGCTCGCTCACAGCATCAAGTCCCCATACTCAGGGCAGATGTAGAAGACCGCTGCCGCCGTCAGTGCCGCCATCTCACTCAACTCACTGCGGGTGAAGCCGTTCTTCACCCCGCTCGTGTAGACGGCATCGGACACCTCGCTCAGTGTCCGCCCGTCATCGAACATCCCACAGATCAGCCCGCCGAACTCCAGCAGCATCCCGTCCGTCCAGCCTGACATGTCGACGGTGCGGTACGCCTCTCGGAGATACTCCTCCTCGCTGGAGAGCGGCGGTGCCGTGATCCGCACCGTGGTGGTCGGGCGCACCGTAGTGGTCGTCGGTGCCACCGTAGTGGTCGGTACGGTCGTCGGTGCCACCGAGCGGCCGACGTTGACGGTGCACCCAGCGGCGAGCATCACCGTCGTCAGTGCCAGCAGTCGTTTCACGGTGTTCACAGCAGGTCACGAACTTTCTGGAGGGTAGTCCACTGGGTGGACATACCGGTCTTGGTGTGGATGACGACCAGCACCTGCTCGTCGTCAAGGATCATCCTGTCAGGCAGGTGTGGGACGAACCCTTCGGTCGAACTGGTGTTCTGTTTGGCGGATGCTGGCCCGATCGGCTCTGTAACCTGGGTATCAGCCGCGCTGCGGCTGACAGACACCTCGTGTTGGTGGCTGGCTTTCTCCACACCGGCAGCGACAAGAATCGCATTGATCGTCTCGGCCTTGTTGCCTGGTGTCAGGCCCATGCCCCTGGCGATGTCCTTCACGTCGTTGGCGGTCAGAGACTCCAGATACTGACGGTTCAGCGGTTCCGGCTCGTCATCTTCATCCACGGGAGCAGGGTGGTCGCGTCGAGCAGTGTCAACCTGCTTCGGTTCGATGGTGTCTTCGGGCATCGGCTTGACCTCTTCGGTCAGGAGTTCGACCGGCATCATGGAGTCGTTGAGTCCATACACCTTGAACCCGGCCAGCAGTACGGTGCCGAGAGTTTCAACAAGTTCAGCGTCCTTCTCCTCGTCGAAGGTGAACAGTGCGAGGACCGCTGCACCCGACTCTTCCCTGACCGCTGTCATCAGGTCCGTCACGGCCTCAGCCTGCTTCGTGGCCATGTTGCTGTAGAAGTCGAAGTACTCGGACACTCCCTCGTACTCCCCGAGGCTGTCGTGGTCCGCCACAAACAGCCCGTAGTGGATGTTGTTCTTGGTGAAGTACGAGACGATGTTCTTATCGGTCTCGGTCGGCTCCGGTTTGCCGATCATGGCGAACCAGAAGTCCGTGTCCGCTTCCTCGCACTGCTTCCACAGGTCGTCCAGTTGGTGCTTGATCTCCTTGGGGGGCATCTCGCCGTCACCCAAGATCACGTAGAGTGTCACGTTCGTTCTCCGATGTGTGTCTATCTCCGCTGGCTGCGAAGGAACTCGACTGTAACACGGTCACGGGTTACTAGCAACAACGCTTCTGTTCCTTTTACAAGGGACGCCATCCCGGCGATACCCAGGATCGCTACGGGGTTGTGGTACCCGAGCGCCCACCAAGCGCCTGCGCTGAGAAGCACCTGGATGATCTGCCACGCCCACTTCGGCATGCTCAGGTAGGCAGTGAGCAGGTTGTACACGTAGAAGACAGCGAATGCACCAATGAGATACCCCATGAGAGCGATCCTACGCCGTTGGAGCGGTCTTCTTCGCTCTCGCTCTCTTCGGTGTGACAACCTGGTCAACGACCACATCGGCGGTCACTGCGGGCGGTGCGTTGCAGGGCACCCATGACACGGTCGGCTCATCCCACCGCCAACAGTCTCCGTAATCATGG
>RFPR01000232.1 GCA_009928265.1 Pseudomonadota bacterium
CGGGTCAAGGGCCGCCAACAACAGCGCCAGCAACCAGTACCTGGATGTCGGTACGTCGACCACCACCCTTGCCGGGGATGGGGTGGTCTTGGCCACGACATCGCAGACCACCCCGGTCCGATACCGCACAACGTCTGGAGCGCCATTCGCCCTGGTGGTCGTGTCTTCCAGTGACCCCGGAGTGTCCAACTATCCCGACGGAACGCTCTGGATCCAGACGTGACGCTGAAGGTCCGTAACTCCGGTTCCTGGGTCACGGTTGGGTCAGGGAAACTTCGGGCCAAAGACTCCTCCAGCAGTTACCCGCTGGTAAGTCCGAAGGCTGTCTACGTCCGGTGGGGAGGTCAGTGGCTGGACACCGGGTATGTCCCCGCTACCGGGACTCCAACCGATCTGTCGCTGAAGTCCTGGTCGGTCAACGCACCTTTCGACAAGACAGCTTCGATAGAGGTGCAGTGGCGTGCTCCGGTAACCGGAGTTACACCGGACTCATACACCGCTTCACTGTTCGATCAAACTGGTGTTCGTCTAGCGAGCATCAGTACGACCGGACTGTCAGCAGTGTTCAGCAACGCCCTGACAACCAACCTGCTCTGGACAATGTCCAACTACTACGTGACCGTGACGGGAGTTTCCGCCGCGGCCGCCCCTTCTACCAGTGAATGGTTGAAGATCCGTACCGGGCAACCGCAGGTCACGAAGGAAGAGACGACCTACGCATACGGCCCTGAACAGTCAATGCACCCCGTTTACATCGGGGAGACCTCGCACTACGCCGACATGGACGGATCGAAGGCCGTGGATGACGGGCCACCTTCGGCAGGTGCGCTTGCACCTTTCGTGGAAGCCTGGGTGTCTGGCGGTAGAGCATCCCAGTACGGACTGTGGGAGGGGCTGAAGTTTGGGCTTCCGAACTCCGAGCGGCTGTTGACCAGGGTTCAGGTCGTGTGCGAGCCATCACACACGGTGTACCTGGGTATCCAGCAGGACGGGCGGATGAGAATCAGCACGGCTTCTACCGGTTCCCAGACCTGGGTCGGGAACATCAGCGCACAGTCGCTCGGGATCCCCCCCGGGAGCCTCTTGGACAACACCTACGCCTGGTCTGTTTCCGGTGGTAGCAACGTCAAGTCGTTCGACATCATTCTGGAAAGCCCTCCCACGTTCTCCAGCATCCGTGCCATCTCCCTAGCGGTCACATCGTTCGTCAACCTCTACGGGACTCCCGGGTCTATTGGAACCACTACTCCCGTAACACGCACAGCCGCATCCATCCCATACGGTTACGGGCTGTGGGTTGACGGGACCGGGAAATCGGTTGGCCTCATCAGTGTTCAAGGGGTGCTGCTCACTCCGAAGATCTTGGGGACTGGAGGCAGTACCTCTCCGTTCAAGGAGACACCACAGGTCCCCGCCACTGCTGTGTGGGCAAAGCAGATCCCCTCGTCTGGTTCAGGCCCGGGGAAACTGAGTTACAGCCTGGAACTGGGGCCGTTGAACGGGTCTGTCTACTTCCGGCAGTACCTCAACGGCGTTCCCATCTCCGGAGAAGACGGATACCTCAGGTATCCAAACGGGTCGAGGATTCAGATCTGGATGTCCGACATCTTCCCTCCCGGGTCTCTTGGGTACATCTCCAGCGGCGGAGACACCATTCCTGGTGTGGAAGCGGTTCCGGCATGGCGTGCCCGGGTCCAGGATGTGACGGTCTTCTACAAGGAGAGCGTGGCTACTGGAACGAGAACCGTGATCGTCCATCCTGGAGTTGATACGACATCTGGCTACGTCTGGTAATGCCCCTCCGTAACTCTGCTATGAGGTAGTCTTGACACAACATCTGGTGAGCGCCAGGTGTCACAACTGCCCAGGAGGAACCGGTGGCCGAAGGCTTCCGCATTGATGCTTCATGGCTTGATGCGATTGAACGCTACGTCACGGGCCTCCAGCAGGACGTGATGGACGCCGCCGATGCTGCTGTCGATGTGTTCCGGGACGAACTGGTTGACTACGCCAAGTCGAAGCCGAACTGGGTGAACCTGTCCGACAGCATCCAGACCTGGGCAGAGGAC
>RFPR01000233.1 GCA_009928265.1 Pseudomonadota bacterium
ATGTAAAACAAAATAATATAATCATATCAAGTGTAGAACCTATTAAAGAAATCAAATTAAATGCTATTAATATCAAAGAAATACAAAATACAAATATTAATGATTATGATATAAAAGAGAATATTGGAAATAAAATATTTGATAGTTTTTCTAAAGAAATATCTTCAATAGAATCAAAATCAACAGAGCCATCTAAAAAATCATGGTTTTCAAACTTTTCTCTTTTTGGAAAAGGGAAAAATAAATCAGCATCAGCATCATCTAATAATTCATGGTTTTCAAATATTTTTGGAAAAAAGAAATATATATCATTAGCACCTTCAGCATCTTCAGTATCACCTTCAGTATCACCAGTACCAACAGCACCATCAGCAGCACCAGCACCAGCACCAGCACCAGCACCAGCACCAGCACTAGGACTATCAGGATCATCAGCATCATCAACAACCGCAGCAACAACACCAACAGTACTACCACCTTCAGCACCTTCACCAGCACCATCATCACCAGCATCATCGCCTTCATCACCAGCATCATCGCCTTCATCGCCTTCATTATCGCCTTCATCACCTTCATTTCCTTCATCGCCTTCATCGCCTTCAGTAACATCAGCAGCAGCACCACCAGGAGTAACATCAGCAGAAGCACCACCAGCACCATCACCAGCACCATTAACACCATCATCATCACCAGCACCATCACCAGCACCATTAACACCATCACCAGCACCATCACCAGAACCATTAACACCATCATCATCACCAGCACCATCACCAGAACCATTAACACCATCATCATCACCAGCATTACCAGCATCATCGCCTTCATCACCAGGAGTACCACCACCATCAACAACACCACCAGGAGTACCAACAGCGCCACTTTCACCACCAGAACCAGCACCAGAACAAGCAGCAGAACCAGCATCAACAAATTCTGAAAAAAAATTTACTGGTATTTTTAAATTATTTCAACAACAAAAAGAAAAAAGAAATAACGAAGAAAAATCATCATCACCAACAATATCAGAAGAAATGAAAAGAAGAATGCATGAAAGAAGAGAACAATTATCACCATCATCATCACGATCATCATCACCATCATCATCACGATCATCATCACCATCATCATCACCATTATCATCACCATTATCAACTGCTAGAGTAATAATTGACTTGCCATCATTAACACCATCATCATCATCATCAACACCATCAACACCATCAACACCATCAACACCATCAACACCATCAACACCATCAACACCATCAATACCATCAACATTATTAAAACAAATACAAGCAGGAATAAAATTAAAACCAACAGAAAAAAAAATATCAGAACGAAAAGGACTAAAATCAATGATATCAAATGCATCACAAACAATGAGTCCTGTGATATTATCGAGGATTATGACCAATACTAAAAGTGATAGTGATGGAAAAGGAATTTCATTCAATTATATTAAAGGAGGAGCTATTGAATATGATAGTAGTGCATTTTATATTTATAAAATAACAAATGTTGATGATCATTTAAAATATTATCCTTTAGTTTTATCTTTGAAAAAAACAGAAGATCAAATAATATCAAAAAAAGACAAAACAGAATATAAACAAAAAAAACAAGAAGATAAAAATGATAACATATTGTCATCTATATCTGATTATACTACAAATATGACAGACCTATCTAATTCAATCATAAAGTTAAAATCAAAAAATAAAATATTAAAAAAAACTATACAAGAAAATGAAAAATCTTTATATAAAAAACAAAAAGAATTAGAAAAATTCATAGCTGAAAATAATAAAAAAATAAATTTAGAATCAGATAATAAATCTAAAACACAACTAGTAAATCAATTAAATTATGATTTAATTGAAAAACAAAAAGAAATTCAAAAATTAACAGATGAAATTAAAAAATTACAAGCAGAGTCACAAGCAGAGTCACAAGCAACAATATCAGAATTAAGATCTTTACATCCATCAGATGATATTGCATCTGATGCATTACATATTGCATTTGAT
>RFPR01000234.1 GCA_009928265.1 Pseudomonadota bacterium
CGGCTGGAACGGCGCAAGGCTACGCTTCAGAGCGATATTCAGCGCAAGGTGAAGGAGCGAGGCGAGGCGTTGAAGGGTGGTGATCTTGGGAAGGCCCGGGATCTAGAGGATGAGTTGGACGGGCTGAATGTGGAGATTGCTGCTGTGGAGGCCCAGCTTGTCCCCCCGTTCTACCTCGTGGGAGATGTCACCCCGGAGCGGATGGCGGGCATCATGGAGGGGCGCGGTGGAGTGATGGCGCATTTTGATCCTGACGGCAGCGACACAATCGCGGGCCTTCTCGGAATCCTTTACTCTAGCGGGGAACACGCCCGGGACACCCTGCACCTCAAAGGTTACACGGGGGAATCTCTCTCCATTTCCCGGCAGGGATCAGGCAAGGGCAATTCCTCGAATGTGTTTTTGGAGTCCCCCTGTCTGGCGTGCCTCTTTGTGGTCACTCCCGACATTGCAAAAAAGCTGACGGGCTCGGAACGGATGAGGGAGGGCGGCTTGCTGCCCCGGTTCCTGATTTCGGTTTCCCATGCCCGCCCTCAGCCTTGGGATGACAAGGCCCGGGATATTCCCTCGGAGGTTGCTACGGATTATGAGCGGGCAGCCTTTGCCATGCTCAACAACTACAGGAACAAGGGGCTCGGGGAGATTGCCCCGCTCGATATGGATCAGGAGGCCCGGGCTGTGTTTGCAGAGCATTGGTTGGGATTCTGTGAACGCTACGAGCCCGATAGTGCATCCTTTGATGCCCGGCACACGGAGAACGCAATACGCCTCTCCCTTGTGCTTCATGCTTGGGAGTGCGTGGCTCTTTCTGATCCCGGCAATCCTGCGGATGTGTTCGCTCACGAGAGGCCCCTGTCGGAGCAATCGGCGCGGAACGGGCTGCGGCTCTTGGAATGGTTCAACTTCCATCAGGCCGGGCTCCTCGCCCCTCACAGGGAGGCGGCTCGGGCTGGGAAGCTGGATAAGGTGAAAGCCCTCTGTCCGAAAAAGGATTACGAGATTTCCGCCCGGGATCTTGTGTCTGCCCGGATTGCTTCTGATGCGAAAGAGGCAACGCAACTGCTAGAGCAATGGGTGACGGAAAAGGAGTGCGTGAAGGAGGAGGCGGAGCCTACGGGTAAGGGTGGAAAGCCCCGCTCCCCTCGTTATCGATTCCCGAGAGGCCGGGTGTAGGCCCCGGGTATTGCTGAAAACGCTGCCCTTTTTGCTGCGGTATTGCTGCAAAAGGGCAGCGGCCCCGGGAGGTTGATTCTAAAAGGCTCGCCGGGCAATCGGTGGGGGTATTGCTGAATTGCTGCAATTGCTGCAGGGGTAAATCGTGACGGGTTGAGAAGGCCCCTGTTCATTCCTTCCCGGCATCCTGTCGGACAATCACAGCGCGATCCCGACAACCGCTCTGAAGCCCCGACAATCGCTCAGGATCGCGGAGGATTGGGGTGTGTCTCGGGTGTGGCACAAGAGCATCACAACCTACTCACAAGGGGGAAGCATAGCCCCCGGAGCGGAAAGCGATCAGGAGGCCCGGCAATGGCCCCGGGAGAAAGGGGCCCGGGTGGGGCTGACGAGAGAAAAGGCGGCGGCCCTCGAAATTTTTTTCTCGGGTAGGACTTTACGGCAGAGAAAGAGGAGATGCCTCAGGCTTGTTCCATCTTTCCGGGCAAGTTGCAGGGTGAGGACTGCGGCCCCGGGCTGTAGCCACACTATTAAAAAAGAGAACAGGGCTCTATTGACACGCTCCCTTTAGGATTGCCCCGGGAGGAAAGGGTGGTAGGTTCTCGGGAATGAGTTTTCCCAGCGGAAAACCCCAGCAAAAAGGGCAGAGTGGCCCGGGCTGGAAAGAGGGAGTGATGGCGGTAACATCAGATAATTAAGAATAGTGTGTAGGGCTAACCTGATGTAAGAACAGAGTAGGCGGTAAAATAATTAAACGGCTCTAGAATCATGCCGGGATTCTTCTCTGATGGTGGGGCGTTCTCCCATTTTTTCCATGCTGTGGGGCTGGCGTTATCA
>RFPR01000235.1 GCA_009928265.1 Pseudomonadota bacterium
GGTCTCGGCCGTGCTCTCGCTGAGCGCGGCGAAAATACCGCCGGTGTGGAACCATCGGGTACCCAGAGTGCCGAAGATGTGATCCCAATCGAAGTCGCTGGGCTTGATCTGCGAGGCGGCGGTGATGCCACGGTCGGAGATGCCGACCGCTCCGCGCACGCCGAAGCCGCGCTCGGTGAAATTCAGACCATTGCGGACGGTGCGGCCGATGCCGTCATAGGGGACCCACTTGAGGAAGGAGGCATTGACGCCACCCTGCAGGATCAGGTCCTCAACAAGACGGCCTACATCATTCTCGGCGAAGGCTGTCAGAACCGCCGTGCGGAGACCGAAACAACGACGCAGGCCGCGGGCCACATTATACTCGCCGCCGCCTTCCCAGGCGCGGAAAGAGCGAGTGGTCTTGATGCGACCCTCGCCTGGATCGAGGCGGAGCATGACTTCGCCGAGGGAAACTTCGTCGTAGCGGCATTTGCCGGCCGGCTTGATGGTCAGGATGGACATGGTGGATCGATTGAACCAGCAAAGGGAAAATTTGTCGACGGAACGGACTTCTTTTCCGAGACCTTTTCAGGCCGAGACCAGGATGATATTGGAGTAATGGGTGGTGTCCGCCGTGCGGATCAGTCCGATCGCCGAGGGGACACGCTTCTTGAAGGCAGCCTCGTGGTCCTCGAAGGTGAGTTCGATGTTTCCGAGCACCTTGCGGCGTTCCTCGACGACCGACGCCGGGTTGATCTCCTTGAACTGTTCGGCCATGTAGGCCTTTCCGAAGTCGAGGGCGGGGAGCAGAGCCTCGAGGACCTGATTCACCGTGGGGAGACCGTCCACCAGAGAAATGTCGATCGTCTCGATCTGCGGCCAAAATGGGAAACCGCGGTCGGCAATGACCAGCATATTGGTGTGACGGACACGTGCAATCAGGGAGAGGATCGCGGGATTAAGGATGCCGGTTTTTAACATTTTTGTGTGGTTGAATCGGTTCAAGGAGTCCCTGCCGAATTCGTCTCGGGTGCTGATTGCACGGGCTGTTCGGGAAGGACAACGGCCTGCGGCATGGGAAGTGGTGTCGGGGAAGGCGTCGGCGCAGGAACGGGACGGAATTCCTCATGACGGATGCGGCCCCCTGCCTCGGCAGTCCAAACCGAAAGCGCCACAGAGAGCAGGTTGCCGACGAGAACAGCCCAGCCGATCCAGGCAGCCTGGCGAGGGAATTTGGTCAGGGCAAGCAAGGCCACCAGCGCGAGGATCCCGGCGGCATAGACGACGGGCGCCGTCGCCTTCGCGCGTCCGGCGTGCTGCTTGAGGCTGTCATAGCCCCCCTTGTCGAGATCGGGTTGGGCGGAGCCGTCAAAGAAGGCATCCCGTGCACCCTCGCCGGTTTCCATGATCACAGGCATGGCCCCGGCACAGCAGATCACCGCAAGAAGGCCCGAGGCCAGCGCTCCCCGGCTGTGGAAGAGGATCCCTATCAACAGCGGCAGGGAGGCCACCGTCAGGCCGATAATCGGCACATGATTGAGAGCGAGATGAAGATGGGCGGGGGTGAAAAGTGACGACATGGGAAGGATGACGGCGGAGCCCTCAGGACCGTGGCTTCCAGAGTGCGGCGTCGAGGCAGGCCCAGAGATGGATGATCCATCCGAGGAGGAAAATCCAGAGGATACCGGTAAAGACAAAAAAGAGGATCGCCGCAAGAAGTCGTCCTTGGATCAGCTGCCCGAGGCCCGGAATGAAAAAACTGGCGAGCGACGCGATGACGTTGCCCGCGGATCCTTGTCCTGCATTGCTCATGCTTCACCTCTCGCCGAAGCAGCTTCGGTTGTCCAGATTCTCCGTGTCGTCGAGCACCTCAAATCTTGGTCCGGATCCAGCGGATCACCGAGCCCATCACCGGAACATGCTCCCAGACCCCCTGCGCCGAATCCCAGAAATCCTGGTGCAGGATCACCCGCCCCTCGCTGTCAAAGCGCACCATCGTGATCCCGATCGTGCGCACGGTC
>RFPR01000236.1 GCA_009928265.1 Pseudomonadota bacterium
CTCAGGGCGTCTTCCAAATCGTCCTGGCAGTTGGCACACCGCCAGATCGACTTCTGAAGATCGTCCAGGTTCTTCCTCACGATGTAGACGTAGGCTCCATCGATGACTTCCTGACCCGTGGTGACCTCACCACACTCACTGCAAACGAACTCCATGCCGGCAGTGACACCCCATGATGACAGGATGGTGCTCATGCGGCTTGGAGCTCCTCGGCACGTTTGTACTTCAGTTGCTCGATCCGGCAGTCCTTCAGCTCGATGTCATCCCGGAGACCGAGATACACGGGCTGGAAGAGTGCCTTGGATTCAGGGAAGGCATAGAGATACCTGACTTCCACGATGTCCCCGATGCCCGGGATCTCGTGATCCACGGGGATAGTCACGTTACCGCAGGGAAGCACCAGGCTATCGCTGTCGATAACACCAATCCCTACCGAGCGTTTGCCATTCAGGGCCGTGACCACCACCGAAGCGGTTTCCACGAACTTGAATTTGAACTGTGCCCCACCGCTGTTGGGTCTGCCCGGAATGTACGGGGCCTGCATGTTCTTGAAGACAATGCCCTCGAGGTTGTCCTCTCGGGATCGCTCCATGAACCTGCGCTTTACCGCCTCTCCCGTGTAGCTGGCCACAAGCCTGATCCATGGAACCTGTGCTCCGGCGATCAGATTGAGCAGCACCACAAGGCGTTCCCGTAGAGGATGCCTGCGGTAGCTGCCATCGAGTTCCAGGAGATCGAAGGCGTGGTAGACCTTGCCGACGAGTTCACCATCCAGAAGCCAATCCCCGTGAAGGGCTTGGGCATCCAGAACGATGTTCTCGGGCAGACCGCACTCAATCCCCCTGCGGTTGATACCCGTGACTTTGCCGTTCTCCTTGCGAAGAAGCAGGCGTTTGCCATCGAGCTTTTCCTGAACGAGGAACTCGGGTGCTTCCAGCAGGGTTTCCAACTCCTGATCGGTTACGGGATTCAGAAGCTGGGGAAGGATCCCCGTGGATTCACTGCTGGCCACTGTGTGCCCCTCGACGGCATCTCCCTCCCGGTAGCCCTTGGCCATCTTCTCTGCCACCAGGCGGTCAAAGATGGTCTGGGCCACATGGAAGGCGACGGGGTGACTGGTTTTGGTACCGCTGGTGAGCGCCGATCCCCTGCGCCCGTAGGCGAAGTTGACCACGAAGCCCCCACCACTTTCGACGAGTTCCACCCGGTAAACTTTATCCGAGCGGTCGTCCCGATAACTGAGACTGACTGATTTCATACGATTTGATGTGGATACGAAGAAGGGCCGGCAGTGCGATCTGCACCCACCGGCCCTCTCTTCTTGGTTGATGTTACCGACGCCTGAGCCACACCCATGCGGCCAAGGCAATGACTGCGATGATGCCCATGGGAAGCAGAGCCGAACTAAGGGCCGTGATTGCCGTAGCAACCGCGAGCACAAGGATCAGCACCGCTATGACCGGCAACACCCAGCGGAGGAGTTCCTGGAGATCGTTGTTCACTTGTCACCTCCCCGAAAGAGGGTGAGTACCAGTGCGGCTACGACGATCCCGAGACCAATGACTGACAAACCGGCTCCTACAGGCCCCATGTCGGGACCTGCGTAGTATGAGCAACCAGGCATGGCTAGGCAGAGGAGAGGGATTATTTTCATAGTCCTCCTCCCCGGCATTCGCCGAAGAACTCGCAGCCAGCACACTGGAGTCCTGGACTAGGCACCCAATCCTCCCGTTGCACCCCATCCACGAAGGATTCGATACTCCGGAAGAGCCGGCTCTTCTGCTTATCCGTTATCGGACTATGCTTGGTGACCACCAGCTTCGGCACCTTGGTTTTCACAAGATGCTGCAGCTCAAATCCCGACTCCTTGTTACCTGTGGCTTCCCTGTAGAGAAGGCCATAGGCAGTGAGTTGAGTTTCGTTACGGTGGAGCACTTGAGTCTCGTTGGGAGTCACCGCCGCGGTCTTGAAGTCCACGA
>RFPR01000237.1 GCA_009928265.1 Pseudomonadota bacterium
GTTATCACTTTCTTCAACTGGGATGGAACTGGGGAAAAGCCGGGAGCCTACCTCGATTTCTCCCTGTTCCCAGGTGGGGATACGCCCTGATACAGGCTGGGCTCCTGTGCCAAAGGGTGCGCAGCAGTTCCCTGCGCGGAGCACCATCGGGAAGATCTGTGCGAGATGAGCCGGAGCAGCGAGAGGTACGCTGAGATCTGCGAGGGTGATCTGATCGCCCTGCACCCGGTGGAGTGGTTCTCAGGATCCGGGCTCATCACCATGCTCGTGATCTCAGCCCAGCCCTACGAAACACCGGTGCGCCCGAGGCCCACAGATCTCGTGGTGCTCAGCTCCCGGGGAGAGATCATGCCCCTGCGCCTGGGTGCATTCCACCCGTACGTGAGGGTGTGAGCTGAATACTTATTGCCAGCGCCGATAGTTCACGCGCTGGAGTTAAAATGAAAGTACCCCTTCTAAAGCAATCCGATGGTAGGCGCTCGGCCTCCTTCACTATGATGGTGATCGCGTTCATCGTGGTTACCCTGTGGCTCGCGGTCTCGATCGTGGAGGAGGCCTGGGGCCTGCAGATCCGCGAGTTCTCTGGTGCGGAGGCCATGAGCTACTTCACCCCGATCGCCACTCTCTACTTCTCGAGGCGCTGGGCGGATAGCAAGGCCGCCGTGAGCGGAAGCACCCACAGCACGCCACCGCCCTCCCCCGAGGAGTGAGCCGCTGAACAGCATGCAGGCCGGTGATCTCGTCCGGTTCACATCCCGGCACCTTGCCTACGATTACGATGAGCTGGCAGGCACTGTTGGCGTGCTGGTCAGGCCGATCGAGCTGCCGCATATCGATGGCGGGATGCACGTGTGCTGGGAGGCTCTGTGGCAGGGCAAGTTCATTGTGCTGCATGAGACTGATCTGGAGGCGTGCAAAGTGAATGATCTTTGAGTTGTTTTCACTCTTGCGGTGATTCCGTGTAAATTATCCTCATTCTGTGTATAATAATCTCAGGATAGAGTACCAAGATAAAGTATTTTGGGAAGGAAAATAACACATGACTCAACGCAAGGAAATGCGCGATGTCAGGCCGCCCTCGAGGTTTACTGGCCTGCACGCGCATTCGTAAGGTCGCCCCTGCTTACGCGGGGGCGATAGTTAATCAAGTTTCTCAAATTTTGATGGACTTGCATATCCAAAGTCACACATTGATTTTATCACCTCCGAGGCTCAGGGAGGTGACTCCTGGGCGCTGACTGACCACGGCAACGGATCTGGTCTCGCTCACGCCCGATCTGCCGCTCTCAAGGTGCAGAAGTCAGGCAAGAAGTACCGCCAGCTGTACGGCGTCGAGTTCTACTTCGTTCCCTCCCTCGAGGAGTGGCAGCAGTCCATGGACCGCCACCAGCAGTCCATCAAGGACGCAAAGTCCGCCAAGGAGATGCAGGACCGCGCCGAGGAGCCCACTGTCGTCAAGCCTCCCGACGAGGAGGACGAGCAGGGCGGCGCTGGTGGCGAGCCGATGGAAAGCGGGCATGGTGATCAGGTTTCCGTG
The DNA here is from genome assembly GCA_009928265.1 of Pseudomonadota bacterium. Classification (GTDB taxonomy): domain Bacteria; phylum Verrucomicrobiota; class Verrucomicrobiia; order Chthoniobacterales; family UBA6821; genus UBA6821. The sequence continues at coordinate 1,538 of RFPR01000237.1, forward strand.
GGAAGGGGACAGCGACATTCGGGCCGCCCCACGGAGTATAGCCGTCAGGGCCGTGGAACGAGTTGCCGGCCGCGGCGAAGGCGGAGGCCCCACGCGGCGGCGGCGACGCCCACCCCCGCCAGCATGAGCGTGCCCGGTTCCGGCACGGCCACGAGTTGCATCACCTGGCCGCCGTTCAGCCCCACCGTCGACACCAACATGCTCTTTGATGGGTTGTACTCCGCGAGCGTCTTGTACTGCTGGCCGTTGTACGTGAACGAGCCGAGGGCATCCTGTACGAAGTACCTGACCTGCCCCCATGAATGGAACCAGTCTCTATCACCAGGGTAGCCCTGCCAAGGGATCGCCCCTGTCCGCTTGCTGAGGCGTAGCCGAAGCGAGCG
>RFPR01000238.1 GCA_009928265.1 Pseudomonadota bacterium
GGGTTTGTGGACCTAGACCGCGCGCCCGACCACTTTTTTGCGATGGCAAATTGAGCAAAGGGGATCGAAGGTCTGTGAGCAATCCAGCCGACAAGGTTGAGCGCTGGTCAATTGACCGGCTTGTCCCGTACGCAAGAAACGCTCGGACGCATAGCGACGCGCAGGTGGCGCAGATTGCGGCGTCGATCAAGGAATGGGGCTGGACGACTCCGGTGCTGGTTGACCCGACGGGTCAGATCATCGCAGGCCACGGTCGCGTGATGGCTGCGCGGAAGCTCGGCATGTCCGACGTGCCGGTGATGGTCGCGGACGGTTGGACCGACACGCAGAAGCGAGCTTATGTCCTGGCCGACAACAAGCTGGCGCTGAATGCTGGCTGGGATGAGGAGCTGCTCAAGTTGGAACTGGCAGACCTTGGTGCCATCGGTTTCGATGTGGACCTTGTCGGCTTTTCCGAGGCCGAGATCGCGGCGCTATTTGCGTCTAATGACGGCAATCAGGGTCTGACAGATCCGGACGAAGTTCCAGATCTGGCTCCACCTGTTTCGCTGCCAGGTGACGTCTGGGTGCTTGGTGTGCACAGGCTTGGTTGCGGGGATTCAACCGTCCTGGATCACGTCGAGAAGATGATGTCAGGCCTGCTGGCTGATGCCTGCTGGACTGACCCGCCATACAACGTGAATTACGAATCGAAGCTGGCTGGCAAGATCAAGAACGACAGCATGGCCGACGAAAAATTCAGGACGTTCTTGAGCGACGCATTTGTCACTGGCTTCACCGTCATGAAGCCTGGTGCTCCGATCTATGTTGCCCATGCCGACACCGAAGGTCTGAACTTCCGAGCTTCGTTCAAAGAGGCCGGATTCAAGATTTCTGGCTGTTTGGTCTGGGCAAAGGATTCGCTTGTGCTCGGACGGTCCGACTACCAGTGGCAGCACGAGCCGATCCTTTACGGGTGGAAGCCTGGGGCAGCGCACCGCTGGTACGGCGGCCGCAAGCAGACGACGCTGATGCAGCTTGGTGGTTCCGTATTTACGCAAAACGAAGACGGCTCCATCACTGCGCGGATTGGTGGCGAGTCGATTGTAATTTCCGGCGAAAACCTCATGGCAAAGCCGTCCGAATCCACGATCATTCGCTGCGAGAAGCCGAAGCGATCGGCTGAACATCCGACCATGAAGCCGGTCGAGTTGATCTCGAAGATGCTTCGGAATTCGACGCGCCAGGGCGACGTCGTTCTGGACTTGTTCGGTGGCTCAGGCTCGACGCTGATCGCGTGCGAAATGCTCGGCCGACAAGCGCGCCTTATGGAGCTTGACCCGCGTTTTGTCGACGTGATCATCAAGCGTTGGCAGGATTTCACTGGACAACAGGCCACGCTTGATGGCGATGGCCGCACATTTAACGAGGTTGCAGATGGCCGGACGCAAACCGAAGCCCACGCAGCTTAAGGTGGTAACGGGAACGTTCCGCAAGGACCGCGCCAACATGCGCGAGCCCAAGCTGTCTGGCGATTTGTCCGATGCGCCTGAACACTTATCGGACGCAGAGCGCGAAGTTTGGCGCTACGCCGTTGCCAACGCGCCAAGAGGACTCTTAAAGAAGCTCGATTTGTCGGTGCTCGAGGCCTGGGTTGGTGCTTATGTGCTTCGTGAGGAAGCCAAAAAGAAGGTGGCCATAGCAGGCCAGGTGGTGAAGTCGCCAAGCGGCTATCCGATCGTCAACCCGTACCTATCGAACATGAACAAGCAAACGCTCATCATGCTCAAGGCTGCGGCTGAAATGGGTTTCACACCAACCTCACGCTCGCGCATTGTCGTGGCCGAGGAGATGGTTGGCGACGACCCTTGGGCAAAGCTAGCTGGTGACGAAGCGTGACTATTGCGCAATTGCGGCGTCGTATGCAAAGGATGTTGCTGC
>RFPR01000239.1 GCA_009928265.1 Pseudomonadota bacterium
AGAAAATGCCTCGGCTGGAAAACCCCAGCCCAAGTCTTCAACCGTTGCACTTCAAACTAGAATTTGCCTCTGCGAGGTCAAAACCTCGGCTGAAAGGCAGAGGGGCTTAGGGCGGTGTCGGGTCATCCGGTATCGACCGCCTATTTAGAACGCGGTCTTGGAACGACTCTCGCTTGGGAGTGTCTGTCCTTCTGCTGATCCCCTCTCCGGGATGCGTGCCTGATTGCCGCACAAGTTTCTTGTCGGAGTGGATGTCACCACCCACCTGAAGATCCGCCGGCAATGCGGTGATGGGAGTTCTCCTGAGGTCAAGGTGTCCATCCACTTTCAGCCCCTTTGGCAATGCGGTGATGGGAGTGTTGCTGAGGTCGAGGTTTCCCTTGACTTTCAGCCCCTTTGGCAGTGCGGTGATGGGGGTGCTCATGAGGTTGAGGCTTCCCCCGACTACCAACCCCTCAGGCAGTGCGGTGATGGGGGTGCTCATGAGGTTGAGGCTTCCCCCGACTACCAACCCCTCAGGCAGTGCGGTGATTTGGCTATCGCTGAGGTCAAGGGTTCGCCCGACTACCAACCCCTCAGGCAGTGCGGTGATGGGAGTGTTGCTGAGGTCGAGGCTTCCCTGGACTTTCAGCCCTTTTGGCAGTTTGGTGATGCGAGTGCCGTTGAGGTAAAGGTGTCCATCCACTTTCAGCCCCTTTGGCAGTGCGGTGATGGGAGTGTTGCTTAGCAATAAAGCTACCCCGACATCCAGCCCCTCAGGCAGTTCGGTGATGTGTGTGCCACTGAGGCCGAGGCTTCCCTTGACTTTCAGCCCCTTTGGCAGTGCGGTGATGGGAGTTCTCCTGAGGTCAAGGTTTCCCCCGACTACCAACCCCTCAGGAAGTTCGGTGATGCGAGTGCCACTGAGGTGAAGGTGTCCATCCACTTTCAGCCCCTTTGGCAATGCGGTGATGGGAGTGTTGCTGAGGTCGAGGTCGCCGGTGATGTTCAGGTCGGGTGGCAGTTTGTAAATGCTGTGGTACTGTCCGTTCTGCTCGATGAGTCCGGTATGGCTTGGTGATGCTTCGAGTCGATAGCGATGTTCGGTGAGGAACCGTTGGAGGTAAGGCAGGTACTTGGCGACTGGCGGCTTGTTCTCCTTGCCCTGGCACTGCAGGACGGCGTTTCGTTTGGTGTCCACTTCGATGGTGGCGTGTGGTTCGTTCTTGGCGTCCCGGAGGGAGAAGAACTGGCCGGTGCCGTCCTGAAGGTACTTATCGTAACCGCCTTGACCAATGCAGTGCCCCATAGCAACACTCTCGCGGTCGAGGGCGGTAGGGGTGCTCAGCCGCACCATGCGGAAGCCCCCGCCCAGGTCCATCACGGTCTCTTCGCCTTCGGCGGCGGGGGCAAGTTGCCTGGCCAGCTTCTTGTTCTTCTCCCGCATGTCGGCGTCGGCCATGGCGAGGGCGTCGTCGAGCGTGTTGACGGCGGTGAAGCGGGTGGGCCGTCCGTGGCTGAGTTGCGTCAGCCAGGGTTCGTGGTCCTGGATGGCGGCTTTCAGCCAGTCGGCGACATGGCGGGCTTTTGTCTCCAAGTCCGGATCGGGCCGGAAGCGGTGGTAGGGTCCGCCGTCGGGCCACTTCTTCTTGAGCCAGTCGGGGGGGTCGGCGGGGAGATCGGTGACGGGTTCGAGGTTCTCGGAACGCTTGGCCAGCGGCTTGGCGAGGGCGAGCTTGAGCAGTCGCTGGAGATCGGGGTCGGCGGGAGCCAGGCCTTCCAGATAGCGGTCGATGGGCTTGGTGTCGAACAGGTTGGGTTTCATGTGGGCCGGGACAAAGGTTGCTAACCCTCCCAGCTTGACACCAAATCGTTAACGCCCGGTAAACAATCGGCGGCGACCCCAGTTCTAAAACGAAGTGCAACACTTGTGATAAGTG
>RFPR01000240.1 GCA_009928265.1 Pseudomonadota bacterium
ATTTACCAAGGCGCTCTTCGTGACGGCGACTTTGCGGGATTCACGGACTTTTTGGAGTTAGATCCATCCAGCGGGACTTACCTCCTCTGGGACACCAAGGTGGCCCGTTCCATCAAACCCTACTATGCCGTCCAGCTCTGCTGCTACGCCGAGATGCTGGGCCACACGCCGGGCACCTCCATGCCGGAGAACTTCGGCATCATTCTGGGCACGCTTGAGCGCCCGCAGCTCAGGGTCTCGGAATACTTCGACTACTATCTCTCCATCAAGGAGGGCTTCCTGAAGCTCCAGCAATCTTATGATGGAGACATCAGCAAGCGTCCCGAACCGGAGCCTCGGGCGGATCATGGGAGCTGGACGTCTGAAGCCGAGACCTTCTTTGACTCCACCGATCATCTGGTCAGGGTTGCTGGAATTTCGGCGAATCAGATCAAGAAGCTCCGCGCAGCCGGGATCGACACCCTGGAGAAACTCGCCAACTCGACTGGAGTCCGGGTGGAGAAGATGAGAACCGAGGCTCTGAATAAGCTGGTTACCCAGGCGGGTCTTCAACATGAAACCCGCGAGTCTCGGAAGATCAATCCGGAGGCGACGGCCGCCATCAAGGTACTCCCTAATGAGAATGGTAAAGTTCATGGATTTCATGCGCTACCCGCGCCAGATCCGGCCGATGTCTACTTCGACATGGAGGGTTACCCCATCGCCGTCGGAGGCCTGGAATATCTCTGGGGTGCTGGATACCAGGAGAACGGAAAGTTCTCCTTCAGGGATTGGTGGGCCCATGACAGGAACGAGGAGAGGGAAGCTCTCCGTGGCTTCATCACCTGGGTTCACACCCGCTGGAAGGAAAACCCAGACATGCATATCTACCACTACGCACCTTACGAGGTAGGAGCAGTTCGCCGATTGATGTCACGGCACGACACTTGCCAGGACGAGGTGAACGAAATGCTCCGCAACGGAGTCTTTGTTGACCTCTTTCATGTCGTGAAAAAGGCCCTGCTCATAGGCGACAAAAACTACTCCATCAAGACCGTTGAAAAAATCTGCCGGTCTGGACGAACCCGTGACACGGAGGTCGCGACCTCCATTGGCTCCGTCGTTCATTATGCGCGATGGATCGACAGCGGTGAATCGAAGAACTGGCAGGCCAGCCCGATTCTCAAGGGAATCCGGGATTACAATGAGGACGACTGCAGGTCGACGATGGAACTGGCGGACTGGCTCAGGGATCTTGCTAGCAGGCATGGTTTTGCCCCGCACACTCCCCGCTCGCAGGGAAAAGAAGATAACGAGGAGGACAAAGCCGAGGCGGAGCAACTTCGTCTGGAACACCAGGCAATCGTCAATGGCCTCCGAGCCCGGCAAGGGGATTCCATCGCCTTGACTCTGGCTGACCTGATGGACTTTCACCGACGCGAGGCATTACCCGAATGGTGGCGCCTCTTTGAGCGTGAAAAGCTCTCCGAAGATGAACTTCGGGATGACCCAGCATGTATTGCCGGGATTACATCCCATGGTTCCCCGAGAACCGAAGCCCGATCCCTCGTTCAGGAGTTCCGCTTCGATCCCTCGCAGGAGTGCAAAGGCAAGCGGGGAGACACCGTCATGTTTCAGGGATACCTTGATGCAAAGTCCACTATCCATTCGCTCGATTTGAGGAACGGCACTTTGGAACTGAAAATCAGTTCCAAGAAAATCACCGATTGTTTCGGCGGAACCTTTCCGAACCAAGGCAGCCTGGTTCCCTATGAGATTGTTTCCTCCAAACCATTGCAGGATGCCATTCGGGATATCGCACGTTCCTACCTGCACGATAGTGTTCTTCCTGAATCTCTTCGGGTTCTCCTCGGGAGGATCCCTCCCTCACCTCAGATGCAGGTCGCCGGT
>RFPR01000025.1 GCA_009928265.1 Pseudomonadota bacterium
GCTCCAATCAGCACCTCCGTGACATCACGATTGTCCACAATTAATTCCGTTAATTCCCCGGTTGTTTCCAGTATCTTAATTCTGAAAGACCTCTTAAAGGAATCGTAGGGCATCAAGGGGCAACGTTCCACCAGGAGTCCAGTTATCGGAGGAACATCCATTCGAATACCTTCATGGTAACGAGTGATGGAAACGTAATCACCCGGCTTCACAACAGCTTCACCTCGCGGAACCAAATCCACCCAGATCTGCCATCATTCAACATGACATGGTACCACTCGAGTTTATCCTCAATTAGGACTCCCAAAGTGGGCTGTTTACCAGTGTTAAAATGCCTCTTGGCCGAACCCCAATCCACGTTACAACTGGCATGCGGTTCCACCTGAACAAGGTCACCTGCCTGAAGAGTTTTCATCGACGACCTCCATCATTGTTTCTACCTCATCCACAACCACACCTCCCTCGCACAGGACCGTCCACCACTGGTGCTTCTCATCTCCCCAGGTGTTGCTACGGTCTGATTCCTTGATGATGATACCGGTCATTGGAACACCCCAGAAACCACCCACCTTGTTCCTCACAAGGTCACCCGGCTTCACTGAGGACCTCCGGTTGGTCACCACCTCGAAAAACATCATAAACGAACTTACGGCCGTCGGGCTCTAAGATCTCTATCGTGTAATCAATTCCACTGTGATAATTGGGCGGTGGATGGATGGATAGAACAACACCCATGGCCGTCTGGTGATGAGCCCAAGTAAATCGAATCAGATCACCAGGTTTGATCACCCGACGACCTCCAGGTACGAGATGTGAAACCTAGCGAAGAGAGTCGATTCAGATCCCAAGCGAAGAACACGGTAGGAGTTCAACTGGTAGGCTGTGTACTTCGTAAATTTCTTACGAGAGTTCGGGTCCACGGCAGGTCCCAACACCACACCCACCCAATCACGGTTGATCTTGTGCCGAACCAGGTCACCGGGCTTGAGATCCATGGGACCAGTATATCACGGGGAAGACGAGTTTTGCACTCAGGGTTTTTCCATCCTGAAAATCATGGCCGTGTTGAGGTCCGCCACACCTGTTGGAATCAGGACTCGAATGTAGGTGAGGTTGGTTCGGTGGGGCCGCGGAGGAAGAACATCGATGAATGTACCGGCGTACCAGTGCCCGACAACGGTCTGGTACCGGATGAGGTCACCCCGCTCAAGGTCGATGTGGTTGTAACCGTGGTACTTGATTTCCATACCTTTATCACCTTGTGGAAACCCGGCGGAGGGAACCCATCTCGTGTTCCTTGATGATCCCATCGTTCCACACAACCTTATAGATCCACGGAACACCAAAGGGGCTCTTCAACAACTTTTTATCGATCTTCACCTCGAGGAGGATCCCTAACAACCTGGGATTCAACTCACAGTTCCAATCTAGTTTTCGGACGAGGTCACCGGGGTTCATCTTACCTTCTGAGCCTCCGATAGGTAACACCATCCGGCACCGTTGGGGGTGAGCACTTCGATCAATCGAGCTTTTCCTTGAGAATCGTTGAGGGACTTGAAGCCTAAGACGATGGCGACATGTTGGGGCTTCCAGTGAACGGTTGATCCGATTTCAGCATTTTCGTCGAAGAGAAGTATGTCCCAGCTTCCGATAGGAACCACAAGGTCTCCGATCTTTTTTCTACGAGTCTCCATACGAAGAGATGATATCTAGCCGATCGTCTTCGTGGATATCGAAAGCCAGCATCCTGCCTGCTGCTTCACCGATCTCCATCAGCTTGATAGTGAACACGGGAAAGTAGTCACGGGTGTGTGTAGGTGGTGGGTCTAAGACGTCAAGTATGATTCCGGTGAAAGGATTCAAGGCGCCAAAGTAATAAGTGACCAAGTCACCCTCGCAGGGCCTACGCATGTTGACACACGTCTAGCCAGTCGTCGTAAGCGAAGCCGCGAGCGCCTGTGTCTGGCACAAAGATCTCGGGCAGCATGTCGAACTTCCCGTCTGCACTGCACATCCCCATGCCGATCACGAGACCGATGTGGTTCGGCGTCCAGTGCACCTCTTTGTCTTGAGGGCCCTTCAGCGGATCGACGCTCTTCCACAGCCACACGCTGGGTAGCAACTTTTTGATGCGAACCATGTCACCTTCCTTCACGCAGTTTCTCCATTTCTTCTAGTTTAGCTCGGATCCAAGCGAGCTCGACTTTCTTGCGCATCTTAAAGGAGAAGCCGCTGTTAGTAAACATGCCCTCCTCCCATTTGGGAAGCTCAAACAATTCTTCCACAGTGAACTTCTTGCCGCTGCCGTGTTCTTCTTTCGTGATGAGCACAGTAGCATCGTGCTCCTTGTAGAAGGTCCACCAGGCGTCAAAAGACTGCTCCGGGCCGGACAAGATGGCGAGAGTGCGGTCGTACCGATCCATCCGATCACCGAAAACTCCGTGTGCCCGCTGGATGTTACTCACTCTACCCTCCACAGCATCTACCATGGCGGCGGCGGTGATGTGCGTGGGGCGCCACGTGTCCTCGCCCAAGAAACCCGCAGAAGCAGCCTCGAAAGACCTCTGCACGCAGATGGGTGGCACCAAGCCGCTGGCGAGGAGATCTCTCGAGGCACGGTAGAAATTCTGCAGGGTTTCTTTGTCGCTGTCAGACAGCTGCTTTTTTTCGTCCATGATTAATCATACCATTTTCTGGGTTCACTTTACACCGCGGAGCACAAAAATTTCATCGGCGAAACACATGCCGTATCCACGTGGGGTCAGCACGTAGACTCCCGTCAGCCCTTCGTCTGGGGGCAGAACTATTCCAAGTTCCTCTGGGAACCATTCGGGCCAGTCTTCCCCGTCGGGATCGTCTGTGACGGGCGTCAAGTACAGTTTCTTCAAGGGTCTCACGAGAGATCCTGTAGGAACATTCGGAACCCAAGCTGACTTGCCGATCCGCTTGCTCATACTCTCAATATAACACGTCCGCGCGCGAATCTTAAATGCACGCAGTGCAGGCACATCTTACGATGTACATCTGCACCGCGCAGGGACAGCAAGAATAAACGAGATTAATCAGACGAGTAAAACAACCCGTCTATTTGATCTCATTTCTTAGAGGTTTCTCTGTTGAGACGGTCCTCTAGCTTCTTACGCTGGTTGTCTGCTGCCTTCTTAAAACCTGCTTCATTTTGACTATTGATTCGATTAAAGAAAGCCAGCCGACCCTCAGCACCCGACCAGTTACAAGTTCCAACGCCGCCGTAGACGGAGATCGCACCCTTGATAGTGCGACACCTGTTCATACCCATGACGAGGTGCCGTGAAGCTACCTCAGCAGACATGGCAGTTGATTCCAGAGTAGACGAGCGCATCTTACTGTACTCGTCGGCTGTCTCCAGCCCAGTCCTCTGGACTTGCCACGGAGAGCGTGCACGGTGGACCACGTTGCCGTTGATCTTGTGTGCATCGCACTCGTAGGGGCGACACTTGCCTTCGTGGACGTTCTTAGCGAAGCGAGACTCCCAGTAGCCCTTGGTGACAAGGAGCAGTGCGAGGTCTTTCTTGCTGCGGGTCCACGCAGGCTTGCAGCCGTCTTTGGCATACGCATCAGAGCAAGTCGCTTTTGACGATGCATCATCGATCGCCTTGGCGACAATTTCCATGCGTTTCTCTCGAACATCCCAAGGCTCTTTGTCACCGTAGGAGGGTTCAAGACTCATTAGAACTAGTGTTATGAATTGAATGAAGTTCATAGCCCGTCTACATATACCACATTGTGTCCGTTTGTACAAATTAAAGTTCATTTAGGAAAAAATCATAAATGATTTTTTGCACAAATTCGAGCTAAAAATTCTCATACTTATGATCATGCTTGGTGAAGACCGCGCTACGCGGGCCCGGGACGAGGGGCTCATGGCAGCTGCCTTCTCTGCGGTAGTCATCACTGCTAGTCTGCTGTCTTGCCAACCCACGTGGATCAAGCGGCCTCAGCCGGCGTACTCGTGGGTTTTTCAAGAGAGGGCTTCAGTGTGCGTCTCAGTGGCAGACGACCAAATAGAAGACGTGGTGGAAGCCGTGCGGGCGTGGGACCAAGCCATCGGGCGCTGGAAACACCTGGAGGTTCGCACGAACTTCGCTGAAGAGGGTGCGTGCGACTACGTCATAAGAGAGATGCCCGCCTCTTTCGTGCAGAACAGAAACGTCTTAGCTACAGTCGTGGGAATAGACATGCGCGAGGTGCACATGTTCAAGGGACGCTACGAAGAGGACGCGCTCACGATCACCCTGCACGAGCTGGGCCACGTGTTTGGCGCGAAGCACTTGCAGGGAACTCTCATGGACCCACACCTGGGGAGGCGATACACGTGTCCGGACGCTGCCACCGTGGCGCAAGTGGCAGTCAACAACGCCGTAGATCCGTCTGTGTTTACCTACTGTAAAGAAGACTGAGCTCACAAGCCCGTAGCTGTCTGCAGGTCCCAAGGGCCGTAGTGCATGTACTCCAGCGCTTTGCGGCGCGCTTCCTCCCAGGTGTACACCCAGTAGTTGCCGATGTCCTCGATGCGTCCCAGGCGAAAGTAAGCCTCTCGGGGCATGCACAGGTTGCGGCCCCCCGAGTTGTCCCACACTTCCCCCGTGTTCTCGTTCCACAAGAATGCGTGACCGAAGGTCACGCCGGCGAGCGGCCCTTGGCCGGCGACTTCCGCGTGCACCAGCTTCAGGTTGGATTTATCCAGGAACAGGCAGGCGTCCATCAGGCGCTCGAAGGAGGACTGGTAACAGTCGCCTCGGGACTCGGTAGATTTCCTTCTTCTACGACTCACGGTTGGCCTCTGGGTATAGGCTGGAACCACTCTGCTTAGGACAGAATATTCCGAGAATAATCCGTTCGTGGTAACTGGGTGCCATTAAATTCGGACCACCCTGCGGTAAGCTTCGGACAGCACGAATTCTGTGATGCTGGGAGCGATCACGGCACGCAGGATGAGGTCGGCAGCTTCCTGAATGCGGGGCCCTGCTCCCGAGGCGGCGAGCGCCTCGGTCTCGCCCCGCACGACAGCATCCACTCGGTCCACCGTGGTGGCGCCCCGAGCCAGCCAGTGCCACAGGAGGGCCACAGAGATCTCCGCGGTGGCCGCGTCTTCCATCCGGCCGTCCAGCGCCACGCAGCCGTTGCCGTCCAACCAAGCCGCCCAGTAACGCAGCGCAGTCCGCACAGCTTCGGTGAGGCCCGCCTCCGTGGGGTGCGAGTCCCCGAGCCGGAAGAGGTCCAGGGGCGCCCCGCTGCCCCGCCAGTCCAGCTGCACCGTGCGTTCTCCCAGGTGCGCGCGCCAAGCACCCAGGGCCACGCGCACGAGGTCGGGGTGAGCCACCCAAGTGCCGTCGTGCCCCGCGCGGACCTCGCGTTCCTTGTCGCGGCGGACCGCCTCCAGCGCAGCAGCGGCGGCCCCAGGGTCGCGACGGGAGGGCACTTGCGCGGCCATGCCGCCGATGGCGTGGCAACCCCGACGGTGCGCCACAGCCACCACCCAACGCGCGTACTCGGTCAAGCCCTCCGCCTCCATGGTGAGCTGAGAACGGTCGGGTAGCGTGAGACCTCGCCCCTCGCCACTGCGGGAGAGCACCTTCACAGCAGAGAAGATGTAGTCCCAGCGGCCCACGTTGAGCCCTGCCAGGCGGTCGCGGAGAGCCCACACGGTCTCCTCCAGGCGGAACAGGAGGGGCAGAGTCTCCACGAGCACGGTGACGCGCACGGTGTCTGCAGGGAGACCCAAGCGCGCCTCAGCCCAGGACAGAGCTCTGTGCCACCAGCGGGCTTCCCACTCCCCCTCCAGCTTAGGGAGGTACAGGGCCGGGACTTCGCCGCGAGCCACCATCTCTCGAGCGTTCCAGTAGAGGAAGAGGCCCGCGTCCACCAGGGCCGCGGGTGCAGCGGAGCCGTCCACGCGCCAGTGCTCCTCGGTGAGGTGCAGGCCTCGAGGGCGGTAGTGGAGCGTCGGCATGACGGGCGGCAAGCCGTGGAGGGTACCCCGCACGAGACCCGTCACCGTGGAGTGGGTCCGCAGAACATTTTCCCAGGTGGGGCACAGGGAGTCCTCCCCGTCCACCATGTAGCCGCTCGCGCCGCTGCTCGCGGCCTTCACGGCCATGCGGGGATCTGCAGCCGGACCCGTGATCTCCACGCGGCGGTCCAGGAGCCGCACGGGCACGGGCGCCACGCGCCAGTCGTCGCGTTGGACAGCTGCGGGCGTGGGATGCGCGCGGAGGGCGGCGAGGTGGCCCCGTGGGTCGCGGCGGAGTTCCTCGCGGCGGCGGAGCAAGCCGTCCCAGTCGCCCCGGAACTCGCGGATCCAGCCCTCCACCCAGGCCACGGCCTCCGGGGTGAGCAGCCCTTCCACCGGGATCATCGAGCACCCTCCCGCTTGGCCCGGTCCACTTCCCAGCGGCACCGCGTGCGGAGGTCGCCCTGCCGGATCCACTCGCACCAGGTGCGGTGGCCCTTCGTCACGGCTCGGCAGTAGTTGCGGAGGTCACCGTCGCGGAGGGTCTCACACTGGGCGGAGCCGCCCGTGGCGTCAGCAGCCCACAGGGCCCCGGTGAGGAGGGCCACCACAGCAGCGAAGCGCAGAGGGATCATCGTGCCACCTCCGCCCGGAGGTCCTCCCGCTTCCGTTCCAAGCGCGTGAAGAGGCGGTTCACACCGCCCCGCTCCATCACGCGCGCGAAAGAGGACCGCTGCGTGGACACCAGAGAAGCACCCTCAGTGACCACGTCCACCAGCCGAAACTCCTCGCCCGAGGGTGCCAGCACCCAGCGCACGTCTGCAGATTCGCCCCCGGCGGTGACGCGAGTCACCACCACGCGGCGGTCTCGAACTGATTCTTCCCGCACGTAGGTCACGGAGAAGTCCGAAGTCCGAGCTCGTCGGAGCCAGTTGAGAGCAGCCACGTCCGCGAGGAGCGTGGCCAGGCGCGCGCGGTGAGCCTCCTCCAGCTCGCCCCACACCTTGGGCCCCACGGAGTCTGCAGCGATCCGATCCCAGTCGCCCCAGGCGCGCCACAGGGCGAGCACAGAGGTCTCGCGTTTACGCGGATCAGACCAGTGGGACACGGCTGACATGGTGGCTTGCTTGCCCCGCAACCAGGAGGTGGCGGAGGGGTCAGCTGAAGCAGTGGGTGCGGCCGCCAGGGCGGCGCACAAGAGGCAGCGGCTCAAGGTGTTCTTCATGGTGGTCATACTGTATCGCGGGCTCCTTGCAGTTTACAAGACGTAGAGGTGGGGTCAAGTCACGGTGGAACCGGAGGGGTCCTCGGGCGCCCAAGCTGGGCTGTCCTCCTCCTCCGGCGGGGGTGGAGGCGGGGTGTCCCCGGGCACCTCGGTGTCCCAGAGGTTGGGGCTGAGGAGGTCGGGTTCTGTGTCCGCGGCGTCGAAGGGCTCCGGCGGGGGCTCAGAGGGCGGGAGGCCCCGCACCACGCGGAGGGTCAGGCCGCGGCGAACGAGGATCCGTTCCACGGCGCGCCGAGCCGCGTGAGTGAGCGCCCAGCGCTCGCGGTAGGTGGAGTGACGCGGGGCAGGGCGCTTCATCGTCCACCTCCACCCACCACGCCGAAGCGGATGTCCATCGGGGGCGCGCAGGACCGCGCGTCGCAGAAAGCAGCGCGGACGGTGCCCTCCGACACGTGGAGCCCCTCCACCGTCCAGGTGGCGGCCCGGGCGGTGTCGCCCCGAGCCTCGCTCAGGTGAGCCTCGGACAAGGGAATCTTCCGGTCGCCCAGAGTGAGGCGGGCTGGATAGGCGGTGTTCAGGTGCCAGCCCGCGCGAGCTTCCACGTGGACGTGGGTGAAACCCGCGTGCCGCACGCCCCAGACCTCGGCCACGTCGGCTGGGCGCGGCTTCTTGGCGAGGGGACCGGCGACCACGAGGGCCGGCAGGGTGAGGGCCAGCCCGAGGGCGAGACCCGATGCGAGGAGGAGGTTGGCTGCTTTCATGTGCTTAATTATAGGCGGCGGGCGCGTTCCGGTGCACCATTTTTACTGAGGGAGGCCCGCGGGCTCCGCCGCGAGGTAAGCCTCCCAAGCGGCGCGGAGCGCCTCGCGGAGCTCGGGTCGGGGTGCGGAGGCGAGCAACGCCTCCGCCAGGGCCTCGGTCCCGCCGCCGTCTTCCAGGAGTCGAGCGAAGCGGCGCCCCAGACGGAGCTGGGGGAAGCTCTCCTCCACCCAGGCGACCGGGTGGAGCTTCACCGCCTCGGACTGGATCGGTTTCTTGCGGGGTCGACCCCGGGGCTTCAAGGCTCCCGCCCTCCCTGGCGGAGGTGGTCGGCGGCCGACAGCAGGAAACCCTCCACTTCCTCGCGGAGCTGTGCCAACGCGGCGGGCACGGTGGCGCCGGCTGCGACGCGGGCGTCCACGTAGTCGTGGAGCGCGTCGACCAGGTTCGCGGAAGGGTCGGGCCCTGCGAGGGCTTCTTCTCGGATGATGCGGCGGAGTTGTTCTGGGGTGAGCTTCATGGGGGTTAATTATGGGTCAGAATTTTTCCCGGGAATTTTTTGCGGGACGGGGCTCTGTGGAAAAAGCCCGGGCGGGCTAAACGGGGGTGGCGAAGCCCCCGTGGAGCTCCACCACGGCCGCGACGATCTCGACAGGCACGCCACCGTACACAGTCTCAGTCCAGTTTCCGGGAACTTCGGCGTAGGGCCAGAGGAGGGGTTCGATTCGGTTGGGGAAGCCCACCTCGACGGAGAGCCACGGACCCACGTCCTCTCGGGGCGTGCACATGTGAGCACGGGATGCCTGGACGGACATGGTGAAACCGTCGACACAGACGACCGGTGGGATTGGACCGATGCCACCGCGACGCTGAGGGTGCTTCAGGTGACGATGGAGGGCCTCGAGGTGACGTGTGTGGTTCGGTGTGGTATGCGTGGAGCTCATTGTGTTACTTGCTTTTCGATGGAAATTTTCCCGGGAAATTTTTGTGTAGCCATAGCCGGCGGCCGCGCCAAAGTGCTCTAAACACCTTGTATTTAGCCGGGGGGCGCCCCCCTCTGCAGAGGCCCTTTTTAGGGGGCTCTAACGGGGCCCTTTTGAGCCTCTGCAGAGGGGGCCCCTCGCGCCTCGCGGTGAAGCGCAGAGGGGGGCTCGCGGCGTTGCCTCAGTTGCGGCAGGGCTTGCCCGTCACGGGGCACTCCTCGTCGCAGTCCACGCCGCATTCCTGCCGGAGCTCGAGGAACACGAACATGTCCACCTCACCGAGCGGCACGCCCGGCTGCAGCTTCGCGGCTTCGAGGTGCGCGGCTCGGAGCACGTCACGTCCACAGCGGTTGGGGTACCGGGACACCACCTCCGCGACCGCGAGGCGGGCGGACTGCGAGACGTTGCTGTACTCAGAAGAGAGGTCGATGGCTGCGTTGCTCATGCTGCTGCTCCGTGTTAGGGTTGGTTGGTTGGGGAACTTTTCTAATTTATCCTGCCCGCGCGCAAGCTTGCAAGGTTTGCCCGCCACCGGGGTGGTGGCGGGGTGGCCTACTCGCCGTCCAGGTCCTCGGGTTCGTCGAGGAAGCCTTCGCTCTGCGCCATGTCGGCCACGTCGGCCTCGCTCATGTAGTTGAGGCATGCTCGCGCGAGTGCGTCAGAGTCGAGGACGCCGTCTTCGAGCATCTCGAGGAGGAGGGTGGTTGCTTTACGTGTTGCCATGTGTGTTGCCTTTCAGTTGTGTCGGTCTGCGGGTGCCACGTAACCCTGGCACGTGGTGCAGCGGCACTCGCGGGGTCCCGTGTAGACTGTGGTTGGGCTGTTGTGGTGCGTGACCGGGCCGTGGTGTTCTTCACCGTTCAGCATGCGGAGTCCGGTCCACGCCCGCCAGATGTCCTCCGCCACGGTGAGCCACTCGGTGTAGCCGTGCAGCGTGGCGATGCCCACCTCGTAGACGGGCGCCTGGAGGAGGGTGTCGGTGGGAGGCGGGATGGGCGGCGAGAAGGTGTTCAGCGCGGCTTCCAGAGAGCGTTCCTTGGCGTCTGCGATGATGGCGGCCAGGGTGTCGCCGTCTGCCGTGGTCCAGCTGATGTGCTTCATAGATTTGTTCCTGCCCCATACCTATTAGCATGACGGGCTTAAGATCGTGTGTGAACTGGAGAACTTTCCTTGTCGGCTTCTTACTGGGTTACGTGTCTGCGTGGGGTATGCACCGCGCGGTGACCTTCTGGGCACCGAACGTGGGGTGGGTGGAGGAAGTGGTCCCCGTGGTCACCCCACGCTGGGCTTGGCCCTGATCAGACCGCCGAGATGTTGCCCTTCTCGTAGAGGCCGCGCTTGTTGATGCCGAGGATGTAGGCCTTGCCCGAGCATCCGAAGCGGTTCTTGGTGATCTCCCAGATCCGCTCGCCGTACGTCTCCGAGCGCTTGTCCTCGTCGATGTAGAGGCGGCCGCGCACGTCGATGGCGTGGAGGATGGTCTGCTTGCCGGCGAAGTCACCCGACTTGGTGACCTGTCCGATGAAGATGACCACGCCGTAGTTGGCCTTGGCCCAGTCCGTGAGCATCTCGGTGCAGCGGACGGCCGTCATGGAGTTGGCGCCGTTGGCCCACTTGCCGTCGTCCAGGGTCTGGAGCGAGTCCTGCAGGATGAAGACCTGCTTCTTGGGGTTGGCCTTGCGGAGGGTGTCGGCGTGAGCGATGAGCTCCTCGACCATGGTGTCCTGACCCACCACGAAGTTACCCGACAGGCCGAGACGCTCGGCCACCATCTTGACCTGGTAGAGCGACTCCTCACCGGTGTTGTAGAGGCAGATGTGGCCCGCCTTCGTGATGGCATCCGCCAGCTGGAGGAGCATCGTGGTCTTGCCCGCGCCGGGCGTGCCGGTGAGCATCATGACCGAGGAGGGCACGAAGCCCTCGCCGCCGAGAGCGTCGTCGAACCACTCGATGCCGGTCTTCTTGCGGTTGCGGAGTGCCTCAGGGACCTCGATGTTGGAGATCGTGGTACCTCGCTTGAGACCCTTCACACCGACCGAGAGATTCATCTTGCTCATTGCTGTTCTGTTGCCTTCCGATTCTGTTGCTGTTTCCGTCTACCGTTCTACTGTACCAGGTTCCTGCGCGATCTTGCAGCAGGTCTCAGGCCTTCAGAGCCTTCCAGGCCTCGACCGCGAGGGCCGGGCCAAAGAAGAAGCCGATGATGAAGGCCGCGTTGGCAGCTACCTCGATGACGATGTCCATGTAGCTACTGTACCACGTACGCGCGTGAACTTGCAGGCAGCTCTGTTGAAAGCAACATTCAAGAAGCGGGGGACTTCTTCTTCCGGGTGGTCTTTTTCTTGTCCACCTTCGGGGCAGCGGCAGGCAGAGCGGCTTCTGCTTGAACCTCTCGCTTCTTGCCCTTGTCTTTCGGAATCCTGTAGAGCACCACGCGTGGAAGGCCGATGGCCACTGTCTCAGCGATGGCTGTCTCGTAAGAGAACCGACCATCAGGAGCAGCGTAGAAGTGCGCATCGTTGATGGAGGACCAATCGCTCATGGTGATGTGGTCGTCCGGGTCGCAGCTCAGGATGCGAGACAGCTCGACTGCACTGATGCCTAGAATGAAGCCGCCACGAGAAGTGGTGGACAGCACTATTACGTTCATGCCGTGGGGTAGAGGCGGACTGGGTCGCTTGGGGTCCATATCAAGCCTCCTTGTGCGCGTCAGCGAGTTCTTGTGCCACGCGGATCTGGTCCCAGAGCTGGACGTTGAGCTCCTGTGCCTTGCTCAAGGCAGCCTCCAGCTTGGGCTTGCCCACCAAACCAGGGGTGTGCTTCTTGATGTCCGCGTTCAGGTTCTCGATGGCCTTTTCCACCCACATGCGGAGGTTGACGATCATGGTGTCGTGGTGGTCCCACACCGTGAGGCTGTACTTCTTCTTCTTGCCTCCCGCGGGCTTCTTGACAGCTGCAGGAGTTTCTTTCTTATTCTTCGCCATGTTTTATGCCTCTGAATTGTTCGAATTATTCTGGGATGCTTCTGAAGTTCTCACGAGCATCTGCTTCATTGTACAGCGCTTCTGCGAGTTGTTTCGCCTCTTCGATCTCAGCGTGTGCCTGAGGAATCTTCATGTCGATGTAGAGCTTGGTCTCCACAGAAGCAGCGTAGCGCTTGCACACGCGCGCTGCAGCCCGAAGCTCCTCGGGCGTCACAGGTACCCCTCGCCTGGTTTGGGTTCAGTGGGTGCCCATGGCGTGCGTTCCTGGAGAGTCTTCAAGATATCTACCACGTCGCCGAGGCTGCCCAAGTAGAGCTCGTCCTGGAGGTCTGACGGATCCATTCGCATTCGAGACCGAAGTCGCATGTCCTCGAGGATGCTGATGAGCCCACAGATGCGATTGTAGTTACTGCGGGCGGTGTCGACGTCCATCATGGGTTCTCCTTGCGGTAGAAGGCTGCGAGGGCGAGCGCAGACGATCGGATACCGTCCAGGCATTCCTGCGTCAACTGCAAGCGCCTCTCAAGCTCGATGAAATCCATCTCCATCTTGCGGATCTCAGCTTCCAGCTGGTCGTACGCTGCGTTGGGGATGGTGTCACGAGGGGGCGGAGCTTCGAATGGATCTACGATGTGTTTCATTGTGAACCTCTGTCAGATTCCAATCTGGTCTCTCCGTATGGGGATCGAACCCACCACTCACACCAATCACCCTTGGGGAGCTGCACCGACTAGCAACGGAGAGCGGGCTATATATGCCCGTGCGGTGAATTTATCAGCCCACCGCGGCAGTGGCCTGCGCGACCGGCTCTGCCTGACCCGTGAAGATGTAGACGAGCTTGTCGAATCCAGGGACCTGGATCTTGGCTCGGAGCTGGCGGCTCTTGACTACAGTGCCCACCATACCCACGAACTTGGGGTCACCGCCCGTGATGCGGACCGTGTCGCCGATGCGGAGCATGTCGCTCTTCATGGCGTTCGTCGTGGCCATCGTGCGGTTGTGATGGAGGATGTGCTGCGCGAGGGCGTCCAGCTGCTGCGCAGAGAGGTTGCAGGTGGCCTCGTTGAAGATGAGCTGCGTGGGCTCGTTGAGGCTGGGGAGCTTGCTGAGAGCGCGCTCCACCTTCTTCATGTGGGCAGGCTTCTTGCTCGCCTTCTCTGCAGCCTTCGCTGCCTTGCGCTCAGTGCGGGCGGCGTCACGCTCGGCCTTGCGAGCTGCCTTGGCTTCGTCCTTGCGCTGCTTCTCTGCAGCCTTCTCGGCCGGGTCAGCCTTCGGCGCCGTCTTCTCGGCCTTGCGCGGCATGGGTGCCGGGTTCGAAGTTCCCTCCTTGGCTGCCTTGCGAGCCTTGGCAGCAGCGAGAGCACGGTCGATGGCGGAGATGTTGATCTTGTCGTTCATTGTCTTGATTCCTTGAATTTGTTGGTTTTGGTTTTGAGCCTCTGGCGGCTCGTTGTTTATGTGCTTATATTACCAGGTGGCTGCGCGTTTTTACAACTGATCGTGGGGGCAGAGATCGTAATTGATCAGAACTTGGCAGCGTCGATCCACTGGACGTTGCCGCGGGCGTCCTTGACACCGGCCCGGGCGTTGAACTTGCCGTAGTACTTGGAGACGCCGACCCAGAACACCTTGCCGGTGAACCCGTCGATCGTGACCTCGGTGCCCTTGGCCGGGATGCGGGCCAGGAGCGCCTCCGCCTCGGCCCGGAGGGCATCCTCCTTGGCCTGCTTCTTGGCGTACCGAGCGGCACGCTTGGCCTTCTCGGCCTCCTCGGCGGCCTTGCGGACAGCCGCCTCGCGCTGGAGCTCCGCCAGGCGAGCCGCGGCAGCAGCCTTGTGGTGGGCCTCCCAGGCGGCGAGCTCGTCGTAGACCTCGACGCCGCAGTGGAGCAGGAGGTCGCCCATGGTGTCGGCCACCGGCGCGAGGCTGTACCCGTTGCGGTCCGAGAAGAGGTTGGTGCAGTCGACCCAGGCGAACCGGTCGCCGATGTCCAGGGCCTCGACCTGCGCCGCCACCTCGCAAGGCAGCCGCGGGTACCAGGGAGCGTCGGTGACGTAGGCCCGGTTGCCAACGTGGTGGTGACGGGGCTTCTTGCCCTCGTGGCCGAGGTAGACCAGGGCGTAGGTGCAGGTGGTGGACCGCTTGTCCGTGTAGTCCAGCGTGTCCGACCAGTTGCGGACCTCGGTGGTCGTCTCAAGCCGGATGACTCGACCCACGTAGAGGGTCTCGGTGAGGGTGTTGAGGCCGTTGTGGTCGCAGCTGGTCTTCTTGATCGGCATCTGGATCTGTCTCCTAGTAAGACAACTATACCATTTTCATGCGCGAACTTGCAGCGCGTTCAGTGCGAATCGATACGGGTGGAATTGTTCACCTCTGCGCCAGGGGCGACTGCATGGAGCTCGGTCCAGACGACGTCGTCGGAGCTACCGCCGCCGTAGACCACGTGGTCTCGGAGCCACTCGAACTTGAACCGGGCCGACGCCTCGTCGAGGAAGACGAAGGTGGCCACGTCGGTGTTGGAGTAGGAGTTCGCACCCTGCTGCACGATGAAGATCTTGTCCATGGTCTTAATATACCCTTTCTTCGGTGAACTTTGCACGGCCTCAGCCGCGGGCGGACCGAACGATCCGGGTGCCGGGCTCAATCTTGAGGTGCCCTTCGCGCATGCCCTTGCGGACAGCCGCCTGTTCCTCGTACTCGAGGACCGAGAACTTGAAGCCGATGAGGATGCGGTATGCCGAGGGAATGTTGGCGTTGTTCATGGTCTTACTATACCCTTTTCACGCGTGAACTTGCAACGACTCGGTCGCTTTCTTCAGCGTCCGAAAGCCGCGGTGTCGCCACCGTTGAGCCAGGCGTCGATGTCCGCCCGGGCCTGAGCCTCGAAGTTGGCCGGGTCACAGGCCTTGCAGACCTGGAGGACTGGGGCGCCGTTGTGGTGGAACTCGACTCCCGGGAGGGTGGCACCGCAGGAGTCGCACTTGCAGGTCTTGATCTCGTTCATGGTTCTATCCTATCCTGTTTGCACATGAACTTGCACTACGTCACAGCTTGGTAACGTCACCAAGGCGGAACCAGCTTTTGAAGCCAGTCTCAGGGTCCAGGACGTCGACTGCACCTACAGCCGACCAGTCGTCGAGGAACTCGCCCGTTCCTGCGATCCGCTTCGTGTAATCGGCAGACGTCGCGATGTACTTCTTGCCAGACCTGTTCACCAGAAGGTCGCCCTTGTTGATGTATGCCATGCACTTATCTTAACCTGTTCTTGCGCGAACTTGCTGAGTCAGGTGGATAAGTTTTTGTCCACCTGTGGTGACCCTATGGAGACTCGAACTCCAATAACAGCCTTGAAAGGGCTGTGTCCTAACCGTTAGACGATAGGGCCGTGGTTGGGGTGGCAGGATTCGAACCTACATTGGACAGATTCAAAGTCTGTTGTGTTGCCTTTACACTACACCCCAGTCGCGGAGGAAGAAGGATTTGAACCTTCGGAGGGGGTTTCCCCCCTCGCACGCTTAGCAAGCGTGTGCCTTAAGCCACTCGGCCATTCCTCCTTCTTGCGGAGAGACAGGGATTCGAACCCTGGGTACCTGTTACAATACACAGCATTTCCAATGCTGCTCCTTAAGCCACTCGGACATCTCTCCAATTGTTTGAGCGGGTAGACGGATTCGAACCGACGACGAACAGCTTGGAAGGCTGACACTCTACCACTGAGTTATACCCGCAGAATATTCTGCACAAATCCATTATATTGTCAATGAGCCAATTGTAACCGAGTATTTGCGCACCAACGTGGACTTGAACCACGGACCTGTCGCTTAGAAGGCGAATGCTCTATCCAGCTGAGCTATTGGTGCATTGGGTGCCCCGAGCCGGACTTGAACCGGCAAGACTTGCGTCGTTCGATTTTAAGTCGAATGTGTATACCGATTTCACCATCGGGGCATAAAAGCCGAGATACAAAGCCTCTCGGCAGGGCT
Source organism: Pseudomonadota bacterium (assembly GCA_009928265.1). Taxonomy (GTDB): domain Bacteria; phylum Verrucomicrobiota; class Verrucomicrobiia; order Chthoniobacterales; family UBA6821; genus UBA6821. The sequence goes on from RFPR01000025.1 coordinate 15,927, forward strand.
TCACCGCATCAGCGGCCCCGGCGGGGGGCGCGCCGCGTGAGCTCGATCTCGCGAACCTGCGCGAAGAAGGCTGACTCGCCCTCCGGCCGACGAGCGTTCATGTTGCTCGCGCAGCTCTGCGCCTTCTCACGGCTGTAGAAGATCTGAGCGCTGTCGATCGTGTCCCAGACGCCTCGCGCACGGCCCGTGTAGACCTTACGGTTGAGGAATCGGCGGGTGTTGGAGTCACGAACGATGTATGCGGTGTATGTGTTTGTCTGCTTCATATTATTGTCTCTATTTTTGTTTTTATTTTCCACCCCTGAATCAGGAGTGAGAATCTGTGTCGTCTGGTTGCTCTTCAGCCATCTCAGCAGCGAGAGCTTCGTCCTCCCAGACTTTGATGAGGAACTCTTCGTAGTCCATCTCGTTCACGGGCAACGCCTAGACCTCTCGTGCTTGGTGACGGCGGTCGTGGTAATGGTGTTGTTCTTGCTGTCCAGCTTGTTGGTGACTTCGAGCTTCTCCAGCATCTGCTCGCAGTCCTCTTCTGCAGGTTCAGCAGAAGCTACTGGTGGAGGATCGGGTGGTGCCACAGGCACCGTAGCAGGCGGAGCGTGGACGGGCACGTCGTTCATGAAGTACCCAGTTCCGTATCGATACGCGCAGCCTGTCACGAGGACGAGAGGAAGCAGCTGGTAGATCTTCATCTGTTGGATCCTATTGTACTTTGTGGTTGCCGGTTTTTGCAAGGGCCAGAAAACTTTTTATTCTCTAGCGATCAGATGCGAGTCACAGTGATCGCGGGAGTTGAGTAGCCAACTGGCTGCCTCACGCGGAAGCGATAGTTGACAGACTCCTTCACGCGGCCGCGGCGGTCCGTGCGGCGGATCTGCTCGTAGGTGTACGTGCCATCCTCCGGGTACTTGCCTTCGCCGGGCGCGAAAGACTCGAGGTAAGCCGGTGTGAGGAACACAGTCCGAGACCTGCCTCCCGTGCGGAGGCCGCGCATGGCTTCTTTGCCGATGGCAGCGGCGATGTTGTACGCAGTGCGCTTGTCTGCTTCTGCTTTCTTCTCGGATTCGATCTGCGCAGCGGTCTGCACAACCCACGACACGTGCTCTGGCAGTGCAGCCACGAGGAGCTCGTTGAGGAGCAGCAGGTTGTTCATCATGCTCTCTCGACGCATGAGGTGCTCGAGGGTACCCGAACCGCTGTTCCAGTGGAACCGGATTTGCCTCGAGCTGGGACGAACTCGGTCGCCCTCGATGAACACGTCGCCCTTAGTGCGGTACTGCACAGACAGGTTCATGCGAAAGTTGTCGTCGTCCCATGAGGACTTGGTAGGGTCCAGGACGAACTCGAAGCTGATCGAGTCGTCGTGTTCCTCAAAGGTCTTTCGCTCGAGAGTGCTCTTGCTGTAGGGCGTCATGTTCGCCATGAGGCCGTGGCTCATCACGAGCAGCTTAGCTTTCTCGAGCGCAGACCGAACAGTCACTGATTCCATGTGTCTACTCTATGCCAATCTCGCGCAATCTTGCAGATTTGTGTTCGTCAACCGCCGGCCTTCACACGAGCACGCCGGTTCAGTTCCCAGTAGACCAGGACCTTCCGAGCAGCGTGGTGGTGCTCCTTCGGGTGAGGCTGTCCCAGTCCTGATCGGAAACTGTTCTCTGACTGCTTGATTAAATCGTTAGATGTGGCTTGGATGTTTTTACGGACCAATTTACGCCACATTTTCCTGAACTTACGTCGTAGCTTGCGTGCCTCTTCTGGAGGCAGGGCGGACAGCACCTTGTTCATGTCGTGGTGCAGCGTTGCAGCGTTGAAGGGCGCGATCCCAGCGTCGTACGCCTCTTGGTTTGCCAGCGCCTGGACGAGGATGGGATCGAGCTTCTTTGAGTTCATTCGTAATCTTTCTTGCTAACTGCCCACTTGACGTACGACTTGAGGCAGTTAATCCGTATGTATTCTAGAGCATCGTCGTCTATCCTCAGACGGAGCTTCTTGGCTAGGTTTCTACCCCTCTGCCACGCCTCCATCTCTTCCTCTAGACACGCCAGGCGGTGCTGGAACGTGCGTGTGATTTTGGGATCTGTCTGGTCGTAACCCATGGCAAATCGATTGGGTTCGCCTGGGTGCTGGTGGATGAGATGGTGACCGCACTCGTGGAGGAGGTAGACGACTTGCTTGGCTGGTGAAGCATTGGCGGCAATCATGATGGACTTGAAGTACTCGTCGTAGGTGCCGTTCTCGTGCTTCTTGAAATAGACTGTGAGTCCCCTCTTTGTGCACCACTTGATCAAGCGGTCAAGGTCTCTGACGCAGGCCATCTCGCCGAGGTACTGCTGCATAGTGAATGCCTCAGACATGCCCCGTTCGACCGCCCGTTTTCTGCGCTTCTCTACGCGCTCTCTCCAGAAAGAGAGGTCGAACAGGCGACCGCACTGTCGCGATGCCTGTTCAGCCGCGCAGGTGAGATTGGGAGAGGTCATCCCACCTCACTTCGCCTTCTTCTTGGACCCCTTCGGCGCATCGGCGGCGGTAGCATCCTTAGCGACCCCGAAGACGTCCAGGATGGAGGAGACGCACCACTTGTGGACCGACTTGGCCAGCTCGAGGTTCTCCACGCCACCGGCCGTGAGCTTGGACCAGGCCGACACGCGGAGCTCGCCGGGGAGGTCCTCCATGAAGGCCTTCAGGTTGGCACCCTGCACGTCGCTGAGCGTCTTGCACTTCTTCGTGACGTACTCCGCCATCTTCTCGATGACGATGTTCTGTTTCTCCTGACCGAGGCGGGCGATCTTCGCCTTCACCTGGGGATAGCGCTCCATGACGTCCTCGCCGGAGACCTGGTTGTCGATGGTCTTCGCGAAAGAGTGGTAGGCGATGGTCGCCTCCGTGCC
>RFPR01000241.1 GCA_009928265.1 Pseudomonadota bacterium
GGCTCCGGAACTCGCCCGAAGCTACGGGATGAGACCGATGCATTTTTACTTCGCGACAGGCTTCCTCTCCTCGGTGCTCGACAACGCACCCACCTACCTCGCCTTTCTTTCCGTGGATGCAGGCCTTAAAGGTGGCTCGCTGAGTAACCCATCCGATATCCTTGGAATCGCAACGCAGACGCCCGAAAACCTCGTGGCCATCTCGCTCGGCGCTGTTTTTTTCGGCGCGATGACCTACATTGGCAACGGGCCGAACTTCATGGTGAAAAGCATCGCCGAGGCCTCCGGCGTGAAATGCCCGGGATTCTTCGGTTACATCACGCACTATTCCCTTACGATCCTGCTCCCCGTGCTGGCGCTGGCGGGATGGATCTTTCTCCGGTAGCCTTCCTTCATGTTTACGGGACTTATCGAGGCGGTCGGGACCGTCAACGCACTGGAACCGAGAGGCGACGAAGCCGCGCGGTTGGTGCTCGACGCCCCCTTCGCCCGCGAGCTCGCCTTGGGTGAGAGCGTGGCGGTGAACGGTTGCTGTCTGACGGTGACGGGAAAGGAGGGCGCGATCTCCTTTGATCTCCTGATGGAGACCTTGAACAGAACCAGTCTCGGCGACCTCAAGGCCGGTTCCCGAGTGAATCTCGAGCGGGCCCTGCGTGCCGATGGACGCTTCGGTGGTCACTTCGTCCAGGGACATATCGATACGACGGCCGAAGTGCTGTCCGCCGAGCCGGCGGGAAACGATCTCAATCTCGTGATCGCGATTCCTGCTGGAGGTGGACACTATTTCATTGAGAAGGGCTCCATCGCCGTGAACGGCGTCTCACTGACTGTGGCCTCCCTCAACGCCGAGAGCTTCGGCCTCTGGATCATTCCCCATACACTGCAGGAAACCAACCTTGGCGAACTCAAGCCGGGCGACCGCGTGAATCTGGAATACGACCTCATCGCCAAATACGCGGAAAGACAATTGGGGAATAGGAATTAGGACGTCATTGGTTCTGACCTAACAGCCTTCAGCCTAAACCGCTAACAGTCTATTCTTCATGCTCCGCATCGCCCTCCTCATGCTCTTCCGTGACCGCGCGAAGTACGTGATGCTGGTCGTGGGACTGACCTTCTGCTCGCTGCTGATGACCCAGCAATCATCGGTCTTCTGCGGCCTTATGCTCTGGACCACCGCGTCGATCCGGAACATCGGAGCCAAGGTCTGGGTCTTTGACGCCAAGGTTGAGCAGATCAACGAGTTGGTGCCTCTGCGCGAAATCGAGGTAACGCGCGTGCGCAGTGTCCCGGGCGTGGAGTGGGCCGTACCCCTCTATCTGGGGATCGAGCTGGCACGGTTGACTGACGGTTCCTATCAGAATGTGCTGCTCGCCGGCCTTGATACGGCAACCCTTGTCGGCAGGCCGATGGAGATCACCAAGGGACGGATCGAGGACCTGCGTCTTCCCGATGCTGTCATCATTGATCAGGTCGGTATCGACAAGTTCAGCAAAAAGGGGATCAAGATCGATATCGGGACCACCTTCGAAATCAACGACAAGCGCGCCCAAGTTGTCGCTCTCTGCCATGCCAATCGTAGTTTTTTGGGGCAACCCTATGTTTACACGACATACGACCGGGCGCTCCAGTATGCCAAGCCGCAACGCAAGATGCTGAGCTGCGTCTTGGTGGAACCGAAACCGGGTGTCTCGGCGCGGGAGTTGGCGTCCCGTATCAGTTTGCTTCCCGGACTCCGTGCCTGCGACAGGGATCAGCTGTTTTGGGACACCGTCTGGTGGTACGTGAAGAACACTGGCATCCCGATCTCTTTCGGGACCGTTGTGATCATGGGTGTCATCGTCGGAATCGCCATCGCCGGACAGACCTTCTACCTCTTTATCCTCGAT
>RFPR01000242.1 GCA_009928265.1 Pseudomonadota bacterium
GACAAGTGGGCCCTCACCTTCAACATCAACGTCACCGGCAGCTACCTCGTCTCCGACGAGGCCTCCAGGACCTTCAAGGAGCAGGGGCTCCGCGGAGCCATGGTCCTCACGACCAGCGCCAACGCCGCCGTGGCCAAGAAGGGAAGCCTTGCCTACGACACGTCGAAGGCAGCTGCGAACCACCTCGTCCGCGAGCTCGCGATGGAACTCGCCCCGCTCGTCCGCGTCAACGGCGTCGCCCCGGCGACCGTCGTGCAGGGCAGCGCGATGTTCCCCCGCGACCGCGTGATCGGCTCTCTGGCCAAGTACAATATCCCATACTCCGACACCGAGGAAACCGAGTCGCTCGTGAGCAAGTTGGCTCAGTTCTACGCTGATCGCACCTTGACCAAAGCCCCGATCACCCCGGCGGATCAGGCAGAGGCCTACTTCCTCCTCGTCAGCCAGCGCCTCAGCAAGACCACCGGCCAGATCATCACGGTCGACGGCGGTCTCCATGAGGCCTTCCTGCGGTAACGGATTTGCGGTCACCCGGAGGAATTCTCCTCCGGGTGCCCCCTTTCTGTGCTAAACTCCTAATACTTTTCAGCCCAATCCCCTTATCCTGCGTGCGCATCTCTCTCTTCGTCCCCTGCTTCGTCGACCAACTCTACCCGAATGTGGCCTGGTCGGTGGTGCGCGTGCTGGAGGGTTTGGGCCACGAGGTCGCGTTCCCTGAGAATCAGAGCTGCTGCGGTCAACCTCCTTTCAACTCGGGATACTGGGATGAGGCCCGCTCGGCGGCCCGCGTTACGATGAAGGCCTTCCGCGATGCGGAGGTGGTCGTCGGTCCTTCGGGATCGTGCGTGACGATGATCAAGGTCTTCTATCCCGACCTCTTCAAGGGAGAGCCCGATGAACTCGAAGCTCGCGAACTGGCGGCCAAGACCCACGAGTTCTCCAGCTTCCTCGTGAACGTCCTCGGCGTCACCGATGTCGGCGCCAAGTTCGATGGGAAGGTGACCTTCCACGATGGATGCCATGGACTTCGGGAACTCGGCATCAAGAGTGAGCCCCGCACCCTGCTCTCCCACGTGAAGGGACTCGAACTCATTGAGATGGCCGAAGCCGAGACCTGCTGCGGCTTCGGGGGGACCTTTGCCGTGAAGTACGCCCCGATCTCGACCGCCATGGACGAGGTGAAGTGCGCCTCAATCCTCGAGACGGGAGCCGGAACGGTGGTCTCCAACGACTCCAGCTGCCTCATGCAGATCCGGGGGATGCTCGAGAAGGAAGGGAGCGCTGTGAAGAGCCTCCACCTCGCCGAGATCCTCGCCTCCCAATAACAGATGGCCACGCAAGCCTCAGACTTCCAGAGTCTCTCCCGCCGCTACACGGCGGACAAGGGCTTCCGCTCCTTCATCCAGAAGGGACTGAGCGGTTACTACCAGAAGCGCGACCAGAACAAGGCCAACTTCCAGGACTGGCAGGGCGCAAGGGATCTCGCCGCCGAGATCAAGTACGAGGCCGTTAACCATCTCGACAAGTACCTCCTTGAATTTGAGGAGAAGATCACCGCCATCTTCAACAGAAAAAAACCCGCCGCGTAGGGTGCTTCTATGACAGGTTCGAAAGTAAAGCGCGCCAAAGGAAAGGCGGAAGGCTCCAACGTCACTGAGGTGCGATGCGCCGATAACTTGCACGCCGCATTAGCGGAGCTGGTAGCCGTACAATCCAATGAAGCGATCCATAAGCTTGAAGGGATACTAGGCGCCGTAAGGCGAGAGTTCGACCCCGCCTCGGTCACGATGACCTCCACCAACATCCCAGACGCGGTCACGAAGCTCTCCTCGGTGTTAGT
>RFPR01000243.1 GCA_009928265.1 Pseudomonadota bacterium
GGAGGGTGACGGATTCTGGGACGGCTTGAGGCTGTTCCTGAAGGACGGCGATCTCGTCCTTGGCGGCTTGGAACTTGGAGGCAAATTCGGGATCCCGCTTTGCCCTCCAGTAAGCCGTCTCCCTCGACATTCCGACGACTCTGGCCGCTCTCGTCATGTTCCCGCCGTTCTTTTTGAACTCCTCCAACAGCTTGTCGTAATTCAAGCGGGCCTGAGGAACGGCCTTCTCCTCGTCCTTGGACAGAATGACCTTCTTGGGGGCGGCGGTCATTTCACACCTCCCCAGTTTCCCAGAAATTTTGAACCAGTATCTATTGCGTGGGGCGACGGGATGGGGGCTGGCATACCCCCGTGGTCGTCCCTCCACGGCTTTTCCAAGTCTTCTCGGCCCAGCTCCACCTCCACAGCCCGCCACAACAGCCCCCTGTTTTTCGTGAAGACGGATACATGATCCGTCGCTTTGGAGTAATCCGACAGAGTAAATGGTCTGTTTTGTGGGTCGCTGTTATACATTCCGTGATACATTCGACCCGTCGCTCTGCTGTCCGCCAGCGTCCCAAGCCGTAACCTTTGGCTTATTCCACGGCTCAACACGGCCCCAGCCAGAGAGGTTTGAGGCGGGAAACTGCGGCAGTTCTGGCCTTTCATTTGACGGCTTCCTTGGCTTCCGCCCAGCTCCTTCCGATCCCGATCTCAACCCCGACGGGAGCATGAACACCGAAGATTCGCTTGAAGGCTCTGACCATGACGGCTTCGAGTAGCTTGCCCACCTGTTCGGCCGTGTTGGTCGGACACTCACAAACCAGTTCGTCGTGAACCGACAGGCACAGCTTTATGTCCCGACCCCCGACAGCCTCGGCCAGCCAACACATCGCCAGCTTCACAACGTCGGCACAGCTTCCTTGGATCGGGAGGTTCAGAGCCTCGTTGTAAGACAGCACTTCCAGCCTTCGGCGACCCAGAAGCGTCCGCATGACGGCGGGACAAAACTCGGAGACTCCGCTGTGTTGCCGTTGCCAGCCGACGATCTTGGGAAAGGCTTCGAGCCAGCGGCTGACGATGACGTTCAGCTCCTCCAGGGTCGGGTTGAGGTTGGGAATATGGGCTGACTTCTTGAGCAGAACCCCAGCCCTGCCCCCGTACAGAAGCCCGAAGTTAGCCAGCTTGCCGTAAGCCCTCTCCCCCGAAGTGACCTGATCCTCGTCCTTCTGGAAGATTCGGGCGGCGGTTCGCCTGTGAATGTCCCTGCCTTCGTTTAGGTCAGCCAGAAGCTGGCTTTCCCCCGTGATGACGGCCACGGCACAGATTTCCATGTTCTTGTAGTCGGCCACGACCAGCGAACGATCCTCTGCGTCCGAGGTGAAGAAGGAGCGGAGACTGCCGTCTTTGGGAATGTTTTGAAGGGCTGGGCGGCTCGAACTGAGCCTTCCTGTCTCTGCCCCCAGTTGGTTGAAGTTGGTTCGCAGACGGCCGTCGGGATCGGCCAGCTCGACCAGCTCCCTCCCCTTCTTCAGTTCGCTGTCCTGACGGCTGAACTCATGCACCAACTGAAGAACCTTGGGCGACCCGACCTTCTTTCGCTCGGCCGCCAGAGTGTCCTTGTTCGTTGAAGCGATGTTCAGCCCAAGCCGTCTCAAAGCGTCAAGAAAGACGGCCTTCTGTCCAAAGCGGAAAGGTTTGTCGATTCCGTTGGCCTTGAACTCCTCCAGAACTTTTTCCCAAGCCTTGGCCGTGGATTGTTCCAGTTCGGCGATCCGTGCCTTCAAGCCTTCCACGTCCAACCTGATCCCGTCGGCGAACATTTGAGCCAGCACAGGAACAAGTCGGTTC
>RFPR01000244.1 GCA_009928265.1 Pseudomonadota bacterium
TCCCGGATATTCCGGTGTCAGCTACGACACCTTTACGGGAATCGATGCCCGGATGATCATCTTTCGCTAAAGCTGCCTGATGAGTGGAACAAAGCCCTTCCAGCGCCCTGTGATTTCCCCTCCCGGGGGTGAAAAACGCGTGATGCTGCATTCTTGCTGCGCACCCTGCTCGGGTGAGGTGATCGAGGCGATGGTCGCCTCAGGGTTGGAGCTGGAGATTTTTTTCTACAATCCGAACATCCACCCCCGCGAGGAGTACGAACTCCGCAAGGTGGAGAACATCCGCTTTGCGGAAGAGCACGGCATCCCGTTCACGGATGCCGACTACGACACCGATAACTGGTTTGCCCGGGTGAAGGGACTGGAGTGGGTCCCCGAGCGCGGGGAGCGCTGCACGCAATGCTTCGACATGCGATTCGAGCGGACTGCGCTCCATGCGCACGAAAAGGGCTTCAACGTCATCACGAGCTGCCTCGGCATTTCACGCTGGAAGAACATGGACCAGATCAACGGATGCGGCGAACGGGCCGCCGCACGCTGGCCCGGCATGAGCTACTGGACGCACAATTGGCGAAAAGGGGGCGGTGCCGAGCGGATGATCGAGATTTCCAAGCGCGAGGAGTTCTACGCCCAGCAGTACTGCGGCTGCATCTACTCGCTGCGGGATACGAACAAGTGGCGTCTCGCCAACGGTCGCCCAAAGGTCGTGATCGGCCAGGATTTCTACCGCAGGGAGGGCTCCCAACCGACCATTGAACGGGAGGAGCCGGTTTGAAGCGACACCCGGTCATCCTTGCAGCCCTCCTTTTTCCGGCGACCCTGCTCCTTCGCGCTGAGGATTTACCTCCTCCGCGTCCCGAGGCGACCCCCTCACTGGTCTGCTTTGCCATGGAACAAGGTGCGGTGGGCCCAGGGATGACTCCCGTCCAATCCGCTGTGAACCGAATGGTGGCGGGCCTTGCCTGCACGATCACCGGCAAGCCAACCCCGGGTGAAGCTTGGCGCTCTCTCGTCAAGCCCGGTGAGAAAGTCGGCATCAGAGTCTCTACCCAGCCCGGCCCCATTGGTGGGACCCACCCGCAGGTGGCGCGCGCGGTGGTGGAGCAGCTTGTGGCCGCGGGAATCAAGCCCTCCGACATTCTGGTCTGGGACCGGCGACGTGAGGATCTGGTCGCGGCAGGATACGAGGGTATTCCTGGGCTGAACCTGCGATGGGTCGAGCAGGGGTCCGGATTCGACCCCCGCGCCACCGTGGAGTGCGCGGCCATCGGCCAGCTCGTCTACGGTGATTTTGAATTCAAGGAGAACCGCACCTCGCTGGCCGATATCCTCGGGCCCAAGGCCCAACTCAGCAACAAAAGCCACCTCCCCGTGATCCTTTCCCGGGAGTTGGACAAGGTGATCAATATTCCCTCCCTCTGCGATAGCACCTACACCGGCATTCATGGCGCCCTGTCGAGCATGACGCTTGGGATGCTGGACAACTGGCGTCGCTTCGGTAATGGGCGCGGCTATGGGGACTCAGCGCTCGCCGAGGTCTATGCCGATCCCCGAATCGGAAAAAAAGTCATTCTTACGATCATGGATGGCATGGTGCTCCAGTATGCAGGCGGTCCCTTCCCGAGTCCCGCTAACTGCGTCGCCTACGGCACCCTCTTTGCCTCGCGCGATCCGGTGGCCGTCGATGCGACCGCGCTCAAACTCCTCGACGAGCAAAGACTTGTCTCCAAGCTCCCCAAAGCCTCCGAAGACGGAGGTCATGTGGCCGAGGCGGAATCCCGAGGAGTCGGGAATGCTGACGAGAAGATGATCAAGCTTCTCCGGATCGGG
>RFPR01000245.1 GCA_009928265.1 Pseudomonadota bacterium
GGGGCCAACACAGCTCAGCAATATCTACTTTTCTACTGCAGCATCAGGCGACTGTCCTACGCCTGAATCATTCGACTCGATTTTGGTCTGCATACGGGTTGGAGTGAGCAGTCCGCATTGCCACCAGGGCCGGCGCAGACCCACCGCATCCCCTCCGCCGGTCCTCACGCCGCGTCAAGGATCGGGCCATGCGCCCCTAGGAGTCTGCGGAAAAACCGCCTGAGACGCCGCGTTTTTCCCACCAGTGCGAGCTGGACAGACGGACTGGTGCGTTTCAGTGGCTCAGTCCACCGCATTGCACCGATTTGGTGCGCTGGGGCCTATCGGGTAGCCATCGCCTGGCCACACCTCTGGGCAACCAGCTCCTCATGTCGGCACCATTCCCGGCTTGAGCAGGTTGCCCAGCCGGATCAGGTTGTAGGCGATCACGTGCAGAGCAAACACGGCGCTCACCTTTTCGGTGCCGCGCACTTTGAACTGTCGCAGGCCTCCCCACTGCTTGATCCAGCCAAACACCTTCTCGATCCCTCGGCGGGCATTGATCGACTTGGCATAGCCCTCATGGCGGGTGGTGCGGCCATCAATGGCGGAACCGCCGGGCCTGGCAGTGTTCTGGGCCACGTGCGGTGTCACGCCGATCCATCGGAGGTCTGTCACCATTCCCTTGGTGTCGTAGTTCTTGTCGGCTCCGAGTGTTTTCTGGTGGGCACCCGGGATGTCAGCCGCCATCGCCTTGGCGGCATCCCTCTCCCCGGTGCCCGTCGCTTGTGTGACGCGGCAGTCGACGATCAGCGCACTGCGGTTGTCCATGAGCACATGGCCCCGGTAGCTGGGCAGTGCAGGATGGGCCTTGGATTTTCGGCACAGCAGCGCATCCTGATCAGTACCGGATCGGTGGGTCTTGTTGCTGAGCTTGATGCCGCGGAAATCGCCCTTGGCACGCTTCTTGCCCTCCTTGGGTTCCCCGAAACCCTCTCCGGGTCCTGATGGCGGAGGCGGTGGATCATCCTGACCATCAATCCGCTCCAGCGAGGCATGGGATGCCCAAGCCTGCAGCAGGGTCCCATCCACGGAGAAGTGCTCATTGCTGAGCAGCGGTTTGACTTCCGGTGTGGCCATCAGCTTCTCCAGGAAGCGGCCCATGACCTGCTCGTTCAGCAGCCGCTCCCTGTTTTTGGTGAACGTAGTGGGGTGCCAGATCGGATCATCCGGGCTCAGCCCCACAAACCAGCGGAACAGCAGGTTGTAGTGGAGCTGCTCCAACAAAAGCCTCTCCGATCGAATCCCGTAGAACGCCTGCAGCAATGACGCCAGCAACAGCTGCTCGGGCGGCACGGATGGTCGGCCTTCCGCGGCATAGAGCGCACAGAAGGTTGGGTTGAGTCGATCGAGAGCCTGATCGGCCAGCTGGTGGATCCGCCGCAGCGGATGATTCGCCGGAATCCGATCCTCGATCGAGACGTAGGAGAACAGGGATCCGCTGCGCTCCTGTTGGCCTCGCATCCAGAGGTGTGCTGTTGTCCTATTTTTGCAGGGGTGGGCCGGTTTTTCAGCGAACTCTTAGGTCTGATCCGCGAGAAACTCGCTGTCACCCAGGGTTCAACCATTGCACTGAATGTTCTGGTGATGAACCTGGAGAAGCTACTGGAGCTTCTTTTTGTCTTTTTTGCATACTGGCTCCAGCTTCTCCTCGGCAATGAAGGAGGGAAGGGTTCACGTTTCGCGCATCTGAGTCATCAGCTGGCCCCCGTATCAACTACAAGGCCATTCGAGCTCAGGTCTTTGACGGATTCGGCTCGGGCCCACTTTCTCAGG
>RFPR01000246.1 GCA_009928265.1 Pseudomonadota bacterium
GGCAGGTCGAGGCTGAACTGACCAAAAACATGGTGGGAATCCCCGGCATATTCTACGGTGAAATGGCGCTTATCAACGTGCCGGCGCAAGAAGCAAATCAGCCGTGCGTTGTGTTTTCGAACACGTTCTACGTCATTATTAACCGCAGCGCATTTGATTCGCGTTCGAGTAATCGTAATGCCGGCCCGCCCACCATGGCTGAAATCAGGCTCCACCTTCGCGATTCCGCTCCGGGCGAAAGTTATCTGATCGAAAACCTGATGTTCGATGACGCCGAGATCGCGCTGGCTATTACGCGGCCAATTCAATACTGGAATGAAGTACCGCCGCCGATCGGTATTTTTACAACGCAGAACTTCCCTTTCCGGTATCACTGGCTTGAGGGCATCTGCGCTAATTTGTTTTTTATGGTCGCCGAGCAATATCGACGAAATCAACTGAGCTATTCTGCCGGAGGTCTGTCGGTAGACGATCAAAACAAAGAAGCGAATTACGAACAGGCCGGGCAGATTCGCTGGCAGGCCTACCGAGAATGGGTAAGAGCCAAGAAAGCCGAAATTAACCTCGAAGGGGGCTACGGCGAGATTGGTTCTACGTATCAATACGGCACATACTCGTCCGGTATTCGCTCGCGTTTCTAGCGCTAAATAACGCCGAAAAACACGGCATATTTAATAGACCCCGTATTTCACCCGGGGCGCTAGGAGGTGAGATGCTTTCAGTTGATCCCGTGACGGTTTACGTCGCGGAGTTGCTTGCCAAACGCGAGGCAGCCGATGACGGCGGCCCCTCAATTTATGATGCGCTCCTTAGAGCGAAGCGCATCCTTAATCTCCCCGACGTGGACGACGGAGATAACGAATTTCCCGAAGAAGCGCTGGAAGCTACGACAGCTTTTGTCGAGCACCTGGTCAATAAGATCTCCATTGAGGCGGCTACAGCGTGGGCGCATTTGCTGTTGCTGATCAAAACAATCCCCGACTCCGGCGCCGAGCGCGATCGGGCAATCAAGAAAATACAAGAGCTCGCCGAGGTGGCTTCTGCCGCGGCGATTCACTTTGTGAACATTTCAAAGCCAGCGCTGCAGCTGGTGGATTACGAACACGTCACGGAACGCGTTTTGGCCGCTGGTCGCCAGCGCGTCAAAGGCTGTTCCGATGACGCACAGCAGCCGACGGATGGTCCGTCGGATTTTCAGGGATGAAAGGGAGAAAGAGAGAGAGAAATGATAAAGAAGGGCCGTTGGGCATGTCACTGCGCAGTCTCGATGAAGGAGATTTGCGCCGAGGTTAACACGTACCGGCGAAAGATGGGTTATAAGCCCCTCTCGGCTGGAAAGATCTACAAGATTCGGGAAATGGCGGCTGAGGCGTTCCTCAGCCTCTACCCCGACGGAAACACGGGATTGGTTCGGAATCCCTACATCGCCAACCGCATGGTAGGTCGCGCCTACCTCTTCTCGGCCGACCGCGCCGCGAAGCTGGTCCGGCTGGGTGTGCGCTACAAGCAGCCGCCCGGAGCGGGCCGGCGCATCGGTCTGCGCCTGAAGCGGCGCCGCAAGGTCGCCGTCTGATCGACTCCTGCTGTGAAGGGGAGCTGAAGCGCTTACGGGCGCAAAGTTCCCCGACAAAGGGGTCGTTGGAGTAATCCGACGGCCCCTTTTTTTTAGATATCAGCGCGGTCATAATGAATAAACTGCCGTAGATTTACAGGGACGTTAAATGTCGTTACAGAAAACGTATCCGTTTCGTCGCATCTCCGTCGATCACATGACGCACGGCGAAACGCGTGTTTGGTGGC
>RFPR01000247.1 GCA_009928265.1 Pseudomonadota bacterium
TCAAGATGAATATAAAAAAATAGAAGATCAATTTAAAGATTTATCTAAAGATAAAAAAGAATTATTTAATAAATTAAATGATGCTGAAAAAATATTAAATAAATCTGTTTTAATATCTAATACTATTATTAATGACCCTAGAAAAAAATTAATTTTTGAACTTATTAATAATAATATTTCTATTTTATTAAATTTTATTAGAGATAAAATATGTCCATCTTTTATTAATCCTATTTTTCAAGATGAAAAAAATAGAATTTCAAAACAAATTGATGAATTAAATAATAATATTCAATTAAAAAATGAAGAGAAAAGAAGATTAGAAGATCAACTAAATAAAATGACTTCTAATATTATATTATATTTTATTATGTTAAGTAAATCTAATAATATTAATATTCCTTCTACATTTTATGTTGAGAATTTAGGTATTGGAGGGGGTATACGCTTACCTATTGAAGGAGGTGTGGTCTTGGAGGATCCAGTCGAGATGATTTTGGAACAATTGGAAGAGATGGCTTACCTATTGGTGGAGGTAGTGTTTACTCACCTGTAGGAGGGGCTGGTATTAGAGGGGGTGGTTTTGGAGGTAGTGTTTATTCACCTGTAGGAGGGACTGGTATTGGAGGAGGGGGTATACGCTTACCTATTGAAGGGGGTGGTCTTGGAGGATCCCGAGATGATTTTGGAACAATTGGAAGAGATGGCTTACCTATTGGTGGAGGTAGTGTTTACTCACCTGTAGGAGGGGCTGCTATTGGAGGAGGTAGCTTACCTATTGAAGGGGGTTCACCTATAATTGAAAAAAATGAAGAAATGGAGATTTCTAATTATATGAATAATATCTCATTAAATATTAGTTATTATTTATTAAATTTAAAAAATATAGATGAAATAGTTGTTAACAATTTAGAATTTAAAATTAAAAAATTAAAAATAGATTGTCCTAATATAAGTTTTCCACTTTATGGTATTAAGTTAAAAATAATTAATACTAATACTTTAACAGACTCTGATATCAACTATTTAACTGATACAATTTTTAATTTTGGTAAAGATATAATTAGAATATTGATGAATTCTAAATCTGGTATAGGATCAACTCCTCAAGGTAGTAAAATTTTAGATGAAATGAGTAATATGTTAATTAAAGAGAATGTAAAAAAGGCAATTCAACAATTTATTAAAGATATATATATAACAAAATCTAATAATAGTGCAATAATTACATATGAATCTCCAACTGAGTTTATTGTAAATAATCAAAATTGTAATTTAAACGAAAATACTTATATTAGATTATTTTCTTACAATCTTTTATCTACATTTATTAGTAAATTATTTAAATTCTTATATGAGAAATATAGTTCTACAACTGATGTTTATATTAATGAACCGAAATCAATACAAAAATCAGAAAATTACCAAATGATGGAAAAATCTGATATTAATATTAACATGGAACAAAATCCAGAAGAATATGGAGTGGAAGTAGGATCTCATAATTCATTAGGTTTTGGATCTTTACTTCAACAAATGAATATTGATTTTGATAATATTATTTTAGAAAATAAAGAGTTAACTAATCAAATCACTTCTATTATGTTATTTTATATTGATAAAATTTTACCTGGTGTTAATTTTGATATTGATTTTGGCTGGAAATTACCATCAAATTATACTATAAATAAAAGAAATACCTTAAAAATAATGGAACATTATTATGATATGTTATGTGGTAATCAAAATAAATTAAAATTATATTCTAATA
>RFPR01000248.1 GCA_009928265.1 Pseudomonadota bacterium
ACAACGGCCGCCACGGCATCGTCAGTGATCCGGCCGAGCAGGGCAGACCGCAGTCCGTGAGCACACACGCGCCGCTTACCGCGGATCTCGATGGTCGGCATGTCCGCGATAGTTATGCGATCGCGGAACACGAACGCCACCGCACCGCTCACGCCCGGGTCGATTCCAATCACGATTCCCATGCCGTCATTCTCCCACACGTTGCGTCTCGACGATCCGCACAGCCTTCGAGCGGATGCGGTCGAGTGCCGAGCGAACGCCAGCGTCGGCCTCCTCTCGTGTCGGGTACGTGGCCACCTCGATGCCCACCGGGATCTCGATCCCGTTTACCTCGACGACCTTCAGCCGCTTTGCCCACCGCCTGGTCGGCCACCACCACGGGCCGCAGATGGCGATCTGCCACCATTCCCGGACGTTGCCGTCCTCCATCCGCACGAGCTTGACCCGTTTCATATTCCGGCCTCCTGTCTGAGCTTTGCCGCCAATGCACGCTTGGTCGCTTCGAGCCGGGCCGCGTCGTCACCGGTCCAGCCCTGCGGCGGTGGCCGGTCGTCCGGCCGACCGTGCCCATCCTTCGGCTCGTTCACGTCGTCGTAGCTGCCGTCGAGCACCTTCCTGGCAAAAGCCGGCTTGCCGCAAAACTGAGGCAGTCCTACCCACGTCTTGAAGTGGAATGGCCTCCAGGGCCTCGTCGATCCATCCTGGCTCTGCCAACCGCTGGACGGCCTCCGGTGGCGGCTGTGCTGGCTTCCAGGGCCTCCGGCGGGCATCCGCCCCGGCCCCGGTGTTCCATGCCGCCAGCAGGGTTGCCCAGGCTGCCTCGTCCGTCTGCGAAGCCTCGCGCGGAGGAGGAGGAACTTCTCCTGTCCTCTCCTCTCCTCTACTGCGCGGAGGCGCAGGCGGTGCCTGCGCTTGAGCGCAGGCAGTCCCGGGCCGCTTCCGACGGTCCGGATCCCGCTCCTCCTGAGCCTTGGCACGGTCCTGGTGCTGGAGCCTCGCTTTGGCCGCCTGGCTGAACCGCCGGTCCCATCCCGGGACCGCGACGGTAGCGGCCGTCTCGTCGATCTCCAGCCACCCGACGGCCGCCACGGCTCGCCAGAAGGCGTCATCCCCTCCGCATGTCCTTGCCAGCCGCGGGATCGTCATGCGGGCCGTCCCGTCGGCACAGTGCATCGAGGCCCACCCCCAGAGCTTCCAAAGGCGGTAGCAGACCGCCTCGACGGGCTGGCCCGTCAGGTCGATCAGCTCCTGCACCTCCGGCTTCTCGTCGAGAGCCAGGTCTACGGCGATCCATTCACCGGCCATTGCTGGCCTCCTTTCCATTCCGCCCCGCCGCGTCGAAGCGGCTTTCGCGCCTATCGCGAGGGCGGCGTCAATCATTCCTCGTTTACTGGAGCTTCTTCACCGAAGCGATTCTGACGCTTGTGATTGAGCACCTTAAGGATGGCCATTCCACAGACCTTCTCGCCACGCTTCCCTTCGGCGGCTGCAAACTTGGCGATGGAGTCAAGGATGGCAGCGCGGCTTGCTTTTTTCAGCGCGTCAGCAAATCGCTTGTCGCCGAAATATTTGTACTTTTTCTCAATCCAGAACAACCCATCAAGAATGTCTCGATGGATTGGAGATTCGCCGCAAAGATCAATAGTTGACTCAAGAGCCCACTCTAAAACCTTTGCGTCCTTTTGTGCCAAAACCAGGCACTTGCTGACGCACTTGATCTGCCTCGCAGCATCTGGACGGACAGCAATCGAAATACCTAGCCTGTCAAAG
>RFPR01000249.1 GCA_009928265.1 Pseudomonadota bacterium
CGTGATGACCTCGGCCACCTTCTTCGGCATGGTGCACTGTTCGATCTCGTGGTCGTACAGCGGTACCCACGTGTCGGTGGCAGCGTCGTAGGCGTGGCGCACCACGCTGTAGGGGCTATCGTCACCGATGACCTCGCCGGTGACCTTGTCGTACGAGCAGCGGCCCACGGGGTGCTGCTCGCCGTTGATGGCGACGAACTCGCTGCGCTTGACAGCGGTCTCTTCGGTGCCGGTGTAGACCGACACCGGGATGTTCAACAGACCGAAGGCGATGCTGAACGAGTTGGATGCCCGGGTAGGGGCAGGGGCGGTACGGAACATGATGTCTCCTTGCTGAGTCGGGGTACTCACTACGCTACGGGCACGTAATGGGTGTCACAACGTGCGTCGCAGATATTTCTGTATCTCATCGGGACCCCACCACCAGGCCATGCGTTCAGCAACCAGCGGGGGCAGATACCACTCGGTGATCTGCGCCCGCACGAGTGTGACATCGACGTGCACCAGCGTGCTGAACCAACACCCTGCGAGCGTGGTCCACAGGGCCACACAGTCACGCCTCTGCGTCGGGTCGATCAGATCACCCCAGCGCCGTGGCAGCGTGAGCACCAGCGTGGGGTCATACGTGAGAGCGTCGAAACCAGGGTTACCGAACCACACCTCGCCGTCGATCAGGACCTGCATCATGAGCCACACACCTCTTCGTGGTCGTCCAGCGCATCGACCGGTGTCAGTTGCCCGCACCACATGCACGTCCCTAATTGGGGGACCACCAGGCCCAACGCCTCTAGGTGGGCCAGCGGGTCTTCGACGGAGGGCAACGCCCATATCGCCGCCAGGGAGCGCTGTTCAGGGTTCATCTGCATCACCACTGTCGAACACGAGCGTGATGTCGGCATGCAGTGAGAGCGACAACCGCTCGGCCAGCATGATGGTGAACGTGGGAATGTCCATCGGCTCGCCCATCTCTTCGGCCAGGCTGGCCAGGTCGTTGGTGCCCTGGATGGACTCAAACACACGGTCGCAGGCAGTTCGATACCCGCACCGCACGCCACGGTTGAACGCCACCTTGACGAGGTAGCGGAGCGCCTGTGGTGCCATCAACAGTAAAGCGACCAGCCCGAGATTCATGCAGACCATCTTCGCACGTCGAACAGCGACCACCCATGTTGTGACAACCGTCTCACGGATCGTCATCTTTGCAGACCTGTGGTCATCCGGTCACCGCTCACGGCGGGCCTCCCACGTTGCGATTACAACTTTGCAGTTCTCCCGCCCCCAGCACCCAGTCGATGACGGACTCGGACAGGTTCCAGACCTCCATCTGACGTCTTCCTCCGTCCATCTTGGGTGACGGGCCGTTTGCCATGCGAGAGATGAACTCTCTGATTTCCTCCATCTCAGGCATCGCCAGGATGGCGTCGGCGGTGTCTTGGGTCGGAGCATCGAAGCGGTCACGCACGTAGATCACCTCTGCGATGCGATTACGGAACTCACCGCTCACGACGTGCCTCGTTGTATCCGCAAGAGCACACGGCGCTGGCTTCCCGAATCACTTGGCGAACCCAGCGCTTGCACGATGAGAGCGACATGCCCATCCCGTACTCGCCCGGGTAGCGCCACCTGTACCGGTCGCCCACGTCGACGCATGCTTCCCAGCGCACCCACGAATCCCCGGTCCGAGAGATCGTGGCGGTCCACTCACCCCGTGCAGGGAACTCGCCACGAGCGACGAACTGCCCTTCGACGGTCCGCTCCCAGCGGATGCGG
>RFPR01000250.1 GCA_009928265.1 Pseudomonadota bacterium
CAAGATCAATGTCCATGCCTTCCATCTTCAAAATGCGTTGACCCAAGGAGTCGACGCTGCCGACATGCGTCGTAATTTCAACGAACTCTACTACTTCAGTTTCATTACCCAGACGACGCTCGGTTACGGGGACATCATTCCTGTCTCGCATTTTGCCAGAGCGTTTACCATCTCTCAGGCGATCATCGGTCAGTTTTATGTGGCTGTGGTGCTCACCTACATCCTCAATCTCTGGATCAGGGATCTTGGACAGCAGGTCAGGGAGGTGGAGTCTTCCCTCGATGAACCGCTCAAGGCCGAGGAGAAGAAGCGTTGATTCCCCTAAAGGGTGGACTTGGAACCTTGTTGGGATAGTTTCTAACTTTTCCCCGGGGATTTACTCCCGGCCCAGGGGATCCTCAACCGTTTTACAAGAGATCCGCCATGACCAAAATTCCAGACCCTTACCAGCAGAGTGCCCCCAATATTTGGCACGATGTCACTGCAGGCTCCCAGACCTCCTTGGGCATTGTTCGCTGCATCATCGAGATACCGATGGGAAGCTCCAACAAGTACGAGTTGGATAAGGAAACCGGCTTGTTGAAACTCGACCGCGTCCTCTACTCCGCCGTCTATTACCCGGCCAACTACGGTTTCATTCCTCAGACTCTTGCCGACGATGGTGATCCGCTCGATGTCCTCGTGCTTGGCGCCGAGCCGGTCTATCCGCTGACATTGGTCACCGCTCGGGTGATCGGCCTCATGGTCATGAAGGATCAGGACGAACTCGACCACAAGCTTATCGCCGTTCCCGTGGGGGATCCGGAGTTTCATAACTGCATGGATGTGCATGATCTGCCGGCCCACCGTTTGGCTGTGATCAAACGCTTCTTCGAGGACTACAAGATCCTCGAGAACAAGTCCGTGATCGTCGACGACATCCTTCCTGCCAAGGAGGCTCTCCCTGTTATTGCTGAATCCCTTCAGATCTACAGGACCTGGCGCTCGGGAGGTCAGGTGGTGCTGAATCAGCAGAAGGGCTGACCCTTTGCCTTTTCAAGGCACTCTCGTTCCGATGAGTTCGGAACCCTGTATTCAGAGGGCGTAGGCGTGTCGAGATTGCTGGACAAGCATGTCGATTTGCATTGAATTAACCCCTTCCCATGGAAGCCCCCCTTCATGGATGAGCCCGTCGGGCAAGTTGCCTGCGTCATTCTGAAGGAAGGGGATTTTGAGGGAACCCACATTCTATGGAACATTTCATATACATTATTCCCGTGCTCGGCCTCGTCGGCCTGATCTACCGAACCATTCTCTCTGGCTGGGTCGTGAAGCAGGACGCCGGTGACGCCAAGATGAGCGGCATCGCGGGGCACATCGCCGAGGGCGCCATGGCATTCCTCAAGGCTGAGTACCGTATCCTTGCCATCTATGTCGTGCTCGCCGGCATCGGACTCGGGGTACTCTCCCAGGTTCCCAAGGTCGCCGCCCACTCCAGCATCCTGATCGTCGCCGGCTTTGTCGTCGGCTGTTTCTTCTCGGCACTTGCCGGATTCCTCGGAATGAAAATCGCCACCAAGGCGAACGTCCGCACGACTCAGGCAGCCAAGACCTCGCTGGCCAAGGCCCTGAAAGTTTCCTTCGGCGGCGGTGCCGTTATGGGACTCGGTGTGGCCGGCCTCGCTGTTCTGGGTCTCAGCTCCCTCTTCATCCTTTTCTCCCGATGTCCTCCTCATCCGTCACCGTTCCTATTGCACTTCA